>JAIRNJ010000016.1 GCA_031258115.1 Treponema sp.
TCAAACAATAAAGCTTACTAAAAATATCGCCCGGCATTCCGATTTGCCTTATACAGACTGGTGGCTTGAACAGGATGATCCCTTTTCTTTTAACCTGGGGGGAGAAAGCAAAAAATGAGTTCTATTATTGAACAGCCCCGGTATACCTGTGCACTTGCCGCGCAGCAGACAGTTTTGGCTATACCCGGGGCTTTGCCTATTGTTCACGCCGGGCCTGGTTGTTCCGCAAAAATCAGGGAATTTACCGCTGTCTGTGGCGGACACCAGGGAGAGGGATATGGAGGCGGATTTAATATTTCGTGTACTAACTCTTATGAACAAGAGATAGTATTTGGAGGAGAAAAAAAGCTCAAAAGTACGATTAATGGAGCCTTGCAGATCATGAAAGGAGATTTATTCGTAGTTCTTACAGGATGTACCGCTGACATCGTAGGGGACGATACTGTTAATATTGCAAAAGAATTCGCTGATTTTGACAAACCTGTAGTTGGAGTAGAAACCGCGGGATTTAAGGGGAACGGCTATTTGGGGCACGAGATGGTAGTTAACGCTATTATTGAACAATTTATAGGTTCCGTGGAACCTCATCCAAGAAAATATCTCGTAAATGTTTTTTCCGTAGTTCCTTTTCAGGACCCCTATTGGAGGGCCGATCTTGAAATTCTAAAGAAACTGCTTGAATCCATTGGTCTTAATGTCAACATTCTTTTTGGCTATGATGCTGATGGTGTTTCCGAGTGGAAAGAAATTCCCAATGCCCAGTTTAATCTGCTTGTTTCTCCGTGGGTCGGTCTAAGCACGGTCAAGCTTCTGGAGCGGAAGTACAATACACCGTTCCTGCATTATCCGGTATTACCTGTAGGGGCTCAGGAAACAAGCGCTTTTTTACGAAGTGTTGCTTCATATGCCGGAATTGAGAAAAATATTGTGGAGGGTGTCATACAGAAACAGGAAAAGCGGTTTTATAAATATCTCGACAGCCTCATTGATTTTTTGACGGAACTGCGGTACAACCTTCCGGTTGAATTGTACACCGTGGCCGACAGCGCGTATGCCCTGGGAACAAGCGTTTTTTTGGTTAATGAAATGGGTTTTATTCTTAAAGGGGTGTATATTATAGACGATCCTCCTGAAAGTCAATATAACCAGATCCGTGAAGCAACGATGTTACGGGATGAAATATTTAAAGATAATATCTTTTTTGAATCAGATGGCGGTTTAATACAGCAGGGCATTATCAAAAAACTGAATAAATCACGCCGGGCGCTTTTTCTTGGAAGCGGCTGGGAGAGATTTTTGGCTCAGGAAACAAAAAATAATTATAGTTTTTTAAGTTTGCCTTTACCGGAGACAGTTATCCTTAATAAAAGTTTTCTGGGATACCGGGGGGGCCTGGCGCTGGTAGAAGAGATTTATTCCGATGTGTTTAAAACAAAAAACTCATTTTCCCGCAGTACTTTTTCTGATAATTCAGAAGAAGAATATAAACCCCGGGAGTTCTCCCATGCCCTATAACATAGCCGTTACTTCATCCAGCGGGGAATATGTGGATCTTCATTTTGGGCAGGCGGAGGGTTTTTATATTTTTGAGGTTGATGAAAGGACCGGGGTTCTCAAGGTTCTTGAAAGAAAAGACGTGGGCCCTGATTCGGCAGGGAGCGCGGTAAACTGCGCCGGAAACAGGCACGAAAACATGATGGCCCGGATTAACACGATAACGGAACTTCTTGCGGGGTGTACATACCTTTTGACGGCGAAAATAGGTCCAAAGCCAAGCGATGTTTTAAGGCACGCCGGCATCACCGCCCTGGAGTCTCCGGCGGATCTTTCCGCGGCGGTTTCACAATTAAACAAGTATCACCTTAAATATGGATATATCAACCAGGAGCGTGATCATGGCAAGTGAAAAAATCAGGAAGATAGCCATATACGGCAAGGGGGGCATTGGTAAATCCACCACCACTCAAAACCTCACAGCGGGACTGGCGGAACTGGGGCGGAGAGTTATGGTGGTTGGGTGTGATCCCAAAGCTGATTCTACCCGTTTACTGTTGGGAGGGCTGGCGCAAAAAACAACCCTCGATACGCTGCGTGATATAGGAGAACACGTTGAACTTACCGAAATTCTTAAAGAAGGGTATAAGGGGATTAAGTGCGTTGAATCCGGCGGACCGGAGCCGGGGGTTGGCTGCGCGGGAAGGGGAATCATTACGGCCATCGGTCTATTGGAACGTTTGGGCGCCTATACCGATGACCTGGACTATGTATTCTACGATGTATTGGGAGATGTGGTATGCGGAGGTTTCGCTATGCCTATCCGGGAGGGAAAAGCAAAGGAAATTTATATCGTCGCCAGCGGAGAAATGATGGCCCTTTACGCGGCGAATAATATTTCCAAGGGTATACAAAAATTTGCCACCAAGGGGGGAGTCAGGCTTGGGGGGATCATCTGTAACAGCCGGAATGTGGACCGGGAACGGGAAGTCTTGACCGCCTTTGCCCGGGAACTGGGGACTCAGCTTATCTATCTGGTGCCCCGGGACAATATTGTCCAGCACGCGGAGATTAAGAAAAAAACCGTCATCGATTACAAGGCTGATTCAAACCAGGCCCAGGAATACCGGGGGCTTGCCAGGGCCATTGAGGAAAACACCCATTTTGTTGTTCCCAGGCCCATGACTCAGGACCGGCTGGAAGAAATACTTTTGGAATTCGGGCTTTTGGATATGGTGGAACCATATAAAATATGAGTTTACAAGTTTCCGTAAAAGAGAGGGGGCCTTATGGGAAAGGAAATTTTGGTGCTCACCGGGAGTCCCCGGCGCCGGGGGAACAGCGATCAACTGGCGGACGCTTTTATCCGGGGGGCGGTGGAAAGCGGGCACCGGGCCCACAAGTTCGAGGCGGCCTATAAAAACATCAGCGGCTGCCGGGGCTGCAATATGTGCTGGTCCTCCGGGACCGATCCCTGTGTGGTGAAGGACGATTTTTACGAACTGGCTCCCCTGCTTGAATCCTGCGAGGTTTCCGTTTTTGTCAGTCCGGTCTATTTTTGGGGTTTTACCGCCCAGCTAAAAGCGGCCTGGGACCGGTTCTACGCATACGGCAAACCGGAGGGCAAAAAACGTTTTGCCCTGAAGGAGAGCGCCCTGCTGCTTACGCTGGGGGACACCGAAGACGCCACCTGGCGGCACGCGGCGGGAACTTACCGGGACATTGCCGAATATCTGGGCTGGAAAGACCGGGGGATCATCGCCGCCAAAGGGGTGAACAACAAAATGGATATTCAGCGGCATGAAGCCCTGGGCCAGGCGGAAGCGCTGGGGAGGTCCCTGTAGTACATGGGACTATACAGTGTCTGTCCACAAAGTCGGTTACTTTGCGGACAGACCTTGCATTTTCTCGCCTAAAGGCTGCGAAAATGCGAATTTCAAGGTAGTCTGTCCATAATGTGTCTACATTATGGACAGAC
>JAIRNJ010000060.1 GCA_031258115.1 Treponema sp.
AATGCCGGTGAAGCTCAGGGGAAACGCCGTACATCATTGCCCCTGGGATAACATTGCCATGTTCAGGGGGATAGAGAACTGCCTTGTAGACATGGTTGACCGGCCCGAACTGAT
Organism: Treponema sp.; assembly: GCA_031258115.1. Lineage (GTDB taxonomy): Bacteria > Spirochaetota > Spirochaetia > Treponematales > Breznakiellaceae > JAIRNJ01. Next base: position 115 of record JAIRNJ010000060.1, read on the forward strand.
TCATAAAACCATCGCAAAATTCACCGAAATCGGTCTTGCCCGGATGGAACAGAAAGAAAAGCAGGACCTTCTGGATTACAATATTCCAAGCCTCCACTGTACCCCGCCCTATTGTAACGATCTCCCGGCAAAGGATTTTGAAGGAACCCATGTTCGGCTTAAAGATGTTTGGTTCCGGGGTATGGCCCAGCTCTTTTCTTCCGCTTCTCCCGCCATGTTGGATGAATTTGACCTCCAATACATGAAACCTTTGATGGAAAAATGCGCCCTGGTTTACTACGGCTGCTGCGAGCCCCTGGACAAGGCCATATCCTATCTCAAGAAGATCCCCAACATGAGGAAAATCGGCGTCAGTCCCTGGGCCGACATCCGTTCTTCCGCGGAACAGATAGGCGGCGATTACGTTTACGCCCGGAAGCCCAATCCGGCCATGGTGTCAGGTGTTTTTAACCGGGAAGCGGTGGAAAAGGAAATTACCGATACCATCAAAGTCTGCATGGAGAACAAGTGCCCCTACGAATTTGTACTTAAGGACATCAGCACCGTAGGCGGCAGACCCAAAAACCTCATTGATTGGGCCGATACGGTTATGGCTGTTATCGATCGGTTTTATGGGTAGTTGATCTTGTTCCAAAAGCTGAAGTTTTGGAACAGCCTCAGTTCTTATTCGTTTCTGTTTCCCAAGGGCATGTCAATGTGGGCGGCTATTTTTTTGGCAAGATTTTTAAAATCTTCCCGCGCATCGCGGACCGCTCCCACGTGGCTGCCAATTGCGCCGTCCGCCGGCGTAAGATTAAATCCGCCTCAACTTTTGACGCCACCTTTTGCATAACCTGCCAAAAGGAGGTAAGAATACGCATGGGCCGGTAGAGATTATGGTCCCCCATGCTGTTCGGCCATTCGTTAGACGAACATCCTCATAACTTGATAAGGCGACATCGCCGGGCAGCAGATAAAGTCAGTACCGGGATGGTATTCATTTTTTGCCTCTCAAAATACAGAGCATACCGCCAAATTTTGTATCAAATTCCAGGGGCGGATTCCCGTTTTTCCGCATTGCCTGTCTTGCGGAACTTATCCCCTGTCCAAAACGCTGTATCAATCCTATATTCTTCATTACTTCGGCAAGATTAGGATTTCGATAATCAACAATGCCCTGAACACCGAAATTTTCGGTAGTTACTCTGCCATAGGGGCCGCCGGGATTTGAAATTTCAATACGGTCATTATACCAATACACATGAACCGGGGCATTTGTTCCTTCGTAGGTTCTGTGTAAAACCGCATTATACAATATCTGCTGCATTGCAGCCGGTGGATAATCCTCTGTAATTATATGGGCGCCCTGACTTATATCGTATGCTTTCTTGTTATAGGCCGACAATTTTTCTTCTGTCTTGTATATCATAACAGCAAGATTGCCGGTTGCTTTTAATTCATCAATAACCGGATCGCCAAGCTCTGTTCCGTCAATGCGCAAAAACTGAATATATCCGCCATAAATAAAGTCCTGAGGACTCTTACCAATAGTCAAAAGCCCTAAAACGGTTGGCGTGGTATCATCAGGGGACACTATCATTCTACAGGATGACAAACGTTCTTCATACGTGCGATTATTTTCATCAAGAACATCAGGGGCAAAAGCCGCGGGAAGATACTCATTTTCAAAGATAATTTTTGACAAATCGGAAATTTTTGCGGAAGGAACCGGAAAAATATCAAAGGGCAGAAAATTTTTTGATTTGCGCCGTTCGATTAGAATACGTTCCTCTTGTTCATTTGCGAGAGCCCTTCGCGCGCCTATACGAATCCATATTCTGCCGTCAAATTTTACCGGCGGCATATCAGAAGGCATTACTATAACAACCGCTATTTCTGCGCCGTCAAGCAGGCGTTTTTCCACCGTCATAACGGGGAAAGGCAATGTTTTCCCATCCCGCGCCATATCAGATAAATTCCTCAGTAGTTCATCGGTAACCGGTATATTACTGGGAGTACCGTTATCCTCGGCGCCTATAAACAAAACTCCGGCCTGATTATGACCCGGCAGGTCATTTGCGAAGGCGCATACCGCCTGCCGCGCCTTATCGCCATCAGAAAAATTTCGTTTTCGCTTTATACGATCGGATTCGATATCGTGCAACAAATCAAGCAGTTCCGCATCGGTGAATTTTTGTATTTCCGGCATCATTCGTCTCCTAATCTCCCGGCCGGTACCGGCATTTCCAATTAATTGAGGCTGTTCCAAAACTAACCGAGTTTTGCAAGAAGCTCATTATACTATATTTTACCATCTTGAGATAATCCCCCGGTTAGTCTATTATACTTCCATGTTGCTTTCAATCGACTTTCCTTCGTGGCTCAAGCCTGAGATAATCCCCGGACTCCCCTTCCGCTGGTACGGTCTCATGTATATCGTGGCTTTCAGCGTGGCCTACTTCCTGTACAGGAGGCAGGTGCGGGAACGGCGGTTCCCCATGGCCGAAGACGAGCTCTCAGGGCTTTTCTTTTGGGGCATCCTTGCCCTCGTTCTTGGGGCCCGCGTTTTTTATACCCTGGTATATGAACCTGACGGCCTCTACCGCAGGGAGCCGTGGCTTATCTTTTGGCCCTTCCGGGACGGGAAATTTACCGGCTTCCAGGGGATGAGCTATCACGGCGGGGTGATAGGGGGAATACTGGCGATAATCATTTATTCGGCCAAAAAGAAGTTCGATCA
>JAIRNJ010000101.1 GCA_031258115.1 Treponema sp.
CTGATGAGCGGTGGAGGTACTCCTATGAGGCCAGCTCTTTTATTGTATGCGTCAAAAGGAGGTACAATAACTGGAAAAGGAACTAATTCATCATTACCGTATCAGTTGAAACAATGCACCTGGAATGTAACAGTTGCCGAAGGTTGGAATATTATTACCCTAGATGAAACTACTGCATCCAATGGTGACAATTATTTTTGGCTTTTGGCGGATGAAAGTTAAATAAAAACACGCTGTGCCATCCTTGGCACAGCGCTCCGTGATAAAGCCTCTGTCAATGGGATTACTTCAATTACCTCAGCAGCGGCTGGTACAACTGTCTATGTTGCAATAATGCCGGATGCGAGCCATCTACACAAGCCGTTTACTGTAACTGTTACGGGACTTTCTTCGGCTGATATTACCTATAAAGGCCGTTTTACCAATGCCAATGGGCCTCTTCGTGGAGCAGTATATAGTTTCACTATGCCGTCACATGCTATTACAATAGATGGAGAATTTGTTGTACCGGTCACAGGAAACGGTACCGTTAATTTAACCCTCTCCGGCTATACATTAAGCCCTTCGGAGAACGGCGGCCTTAGTCTGGATTTCTTTTCTGATGCGGCTTATTCCATATACTTAACGGGAACACACGTTAACAATGTATTGGGCAACAGTAATGTTCCATGGAACAATGAATTTTTGCCGGATACACCATTTTATATTCAGGCACGGATCGGGACAGATGCTGATGGATTGCTTTTTCAAAAATCGGGCCAATTTTTCACCTTGGACAGCAGTGGCACTGTCACTGCCGGTTCAACTGCAATAACCGTCAATTTTACCCGGCCATGACAGACTTCGTAATGACTTTTATTTCGTAAGTACCGTATGTGCTGCGCCCATTTTGACGGGCGCAGCCTTCGGTCTAATCGAACCATATCCGCGTTAATCAGCGTAAATCCGTAGACCCCTTTTTCGTATCAGTCTTTTTTTTGCCTGTCCGTTTTACCGCCGCGGCAACAGACTTCAGATCTTCAGGCGGAGTGTACATGGCCGATTCCGGGGGAAGATTGATCCTGAAGTGGGGAGCGGTCATATCAAGGCCCTGGGCATGGAAACCGTCCTGAATGTTTTGAAACAGCTCGGAATAAATTGAAGGAATCCTGTCAATCTCTTTGGTAAAACAGTTAATCTGATAATGACAGTAGAAATCGTCCAAAGCGGTTTGCAGTACAAAAGGCCTGGGACTCTGCAGCACATGCTCTGTCTTGCTTGCCGCTTCGATTAAAATCTCGTGGACGAGCTTCCAGGGCGTACCATAGCCGAAGGTAATCTCCGCATAGAGCACGAGCCCTTCTTCATCCTCGTCGGAAGAGGTGTTGTAATTGATGATGCTGGCGGAAAGTACCTGCAAATTGGGAAATGTAATGTACTCATTCTTGTGGGTCTTGATACGCACTACCATGAGCGTTTTTTCAACCAGAATCCCCGTATTGCCCTGGATCTGAATCCGGTCACCGATCTTGAAGGGCCGCATATAGGTAACCACAAGACCCGCTACAAGATTCCCGATTGCCGAAGAAGAGCCAAGCGAAAAAATGATACCCACAAAAACCGACACGCCCTGAAATATACGGGACTCCGAACCGGGCAGATAGGGATAGATGATTGCCACGGTAAAGGCCCACAGGAGCACCCGCAGGATATTGAACGTAGGCGAGGCCCAGTCCGGATAAAAGCCGGGAATCGCCAGCTTTTCCCGCTGAATCTGGGTGGAAAAAAATTTAAGGCCCCGGATCACATAGCGGGTTACAAAAACAATAACCCCAATGGTAATAAGGTTGGGAATGTATGCGATTGTTCCAAAAAGGATGTTTTTGAATGGCGTAAGAATATAGCCAAAAAGGATGGAGGCCAGTTTTTCCGTTGCAGGAAAGAGGCTGAAAACAATCGGCACGGTAATAAAAAGCTGAAAAAACGTAACCAGATACTTGAGGAGCCTGAGAAAGAACAGAAGCATGTTGAGAATCTGGGGAGTATCAAGCAGCTTGAGTTTCTTGATCTTGAGCGGCTTGATACGCGTCTTGCCGTAATCGACAAGCCTGCGGGCAAAAACCTTGAATAGCTGCCAGACGAGCCAGATGATGAAAATCTGAAGGATAACCACGCCAAAGGCAATCCCCAGCCTGATCCACAGCCCCATTCGGACCTCGCCGGCATCCTCGACAGTCTGGATAACGGGATTTTCTTCTACCGCCTTTTCCAAAGCCTTTTCTACTGAAGTCGATATTGAAGCGGTTGAATCCTCCACCGCCTCAAGCACAGACGTATCGGGCGGCTCGACTTCCGGGGAAGCCGTTCCTTCCTGGGCAAAGACACCCGGAAGCAGGAGAATCCCGCAGAGAAGCACAAAGAAAATCCGGTAAATAGTACCCCCCATTTTTTTCCACCAAAAAACGTTTCATATAATGATACCCGGGAACAAGCCTGCCTGCAGATATCTTCGTTCTATAAGGTATGGATTTTACGCCGATCAGAAACAACTTGCAATCGCCCCTTCAACAGCATCAAGTTCCGGCTCTATCAGCGCAATGGGATCAACCGGTTTCTGCAGCTTCTGAAGTTTTTCCGGTATATGGATATTCTGTCCTGTAGCCTTGGCTACGGCAAGGGCCTCCTTTGCCGGATGCCCTGTGGCAAGTACCACGGTATGGATCTTCTGATCACTATACCCCATGGTTGCCCCTATCTGTTCCGCCGCGGCAAGACCAACTGCGGTATGGGGATCCACAAAAATACCATACTTTTTCCACATTTTCTCCATGGCGATAAGAGTTGAGGCATTGCTTGCCGTGGCGGGGAAAACCATGTTCCGCATGACCGCCGGAGCCTCTTCATAGAAAGACCGGAGCCGTTCATAGTTTTCCGGCATGCTCACATCCAGGGCAGGGGAATTGGTAATGATAAGCGGCTTGAGACGAAAGGGCTCCCCCTGGATAAAGTCGCCGAAAGCGTTATTGGCATTCATTGCGGCAATAAAACCGGAGACCGGCATACCAAATTTCCAGGCGTAAAGTCCGGCGATAAGGTTCCCAAAATTCCCCGAGGGCACACTGAAAATCAGATCTCCCCTGAGAAGCTTCTTTATCTTGATAAAGGCATAGAGGTAGTAGAAAGTCTGGGGCAAGAGACGGCCCGGATTGATGGCATTGGAACTGGTTACACTGTAACGTTCCGCAAAAGGCCGGTCATTGATCACTTCCTTGACAAGACGCTGGCAGTCGTCAAAAGTACCCTTCACCTGGATGGGGATGATATTCCCTCCGTTCGGCACAAAACTTTCCGGATCAAGACCGCGGATAGGGCCCGAAGGGTACAGCATAACCGAGGTAATCCCCTTGCGGCCCCTGAAGGCATGGGATGTACTCACCCCCGTGTCCCCCCGGGTAGCGGAAATAACCATGGCTTTCCCGGAATTTTTAAGAAGCTCCTCCATCACCGCGGCCAGAAATGCAATGCCAAAGTCCTTGAATACCCCGGTAGGGCCATTAAAAAGATTGAGCAGAGAGAGGCCCTCGTCCAGAATCTGCAGCTCGGGCTCAAAATCGTAGGCGCTTTCCGCAACCCTGGATGCGGAGAAGGGATTCAACTCCCCCTGGAGCAGTACCGGCGCCACCGTGGTTACCAGCTCCGGAAAACTGGTATCCGTATCCATGTAAAGAAAAAACTGCCGCATGTCCATCACCGAAGCGGGCACATAGAGCCCCCCCTCCTGCGGCAGGGTATGCAGAATTGCATCCTTAAATGAGACCAGGGAAGCGCTTGAAATGGTAGATCTGAACTGCATTACCACCCTTAAAAATCGAATCCAGCATAAGGCTGTTCCAACCGGATTTTAGAACACGCTCACATGAAACGAGATTTTGTACTTTTATTGTAATCCCGGAAACCCTTAGAAACAAGGGCAGGCTATGGCTCGTGACGCAGCACGGGGATTCTGATTTATATACGGCCCCGGGCCGATTCACCTTAAAACAGCTTCAATTGCGGATCGGCAGGCCGGCGGTTTTCCTGTTCGTCAAGGGGGATGAACGTTTCGAGGTCTTTGAGGAAGCGGCTGGGCTCATTGCGTAAGGTTCTGGAACTGTTTCCGCTCCGAAAAGAACGGGACTTCGCCCAGGAAAGATAGAGCCCGTGCCGGGCACGGGTCATGGCGACATAGAGGAGACGGCGTTCCTCTTCGATACGGGATTCGGGAACCGGGGGATCTTCATAGAGGGTGAAGGGCAGCAAACCTTCTTCCAGGGCGGGAACAAACACCTGCTCGAACTCAAGGCCCTTTGCCGCATGAATTGTCATTACCTGTACCCCCTCCCGCCGGATATCCAGGCCGCCGCCCTCTGCAGCGCCGCTTACCGAAAGAGCGTCAAGGAATGCAGGCAGATCCCTGTAGAGTCCCGCAACAGCGCTTACATGGGCAAGAGCCTCTTCAGGATTGGAAGATTTTTTCTGATTTTGCAAAAGCCGGTAAGCCGCCGCTACAGCTTCCAGAGGAGACCGCGAACGCAGGGAAGCGGCTTGTGTATGCGTCCCTTCCGTTTCCTGATGAAAGGCAGCGGATCTGAGGAGCTCAAGGATCGACTTTACCGGTTCCTCCTCCTGCCAGGGAATTTCCCCGGCATAATCGGCCGGGAGACCGTGATCGGCAAGAGCCTTGAGAATCGGCCGGGCCAGGGCGGCGCTGCGGATCAGGATGGCGCAATCTCCCGGATTCAGCGGTTCTGAGCCGTCCATACCGGCAGTGTTACTGTCAATGGCAAAGAAACTCGTCCCGCCGCAAAGAGCCGCGATACGGCGGGCTATGCCTTCCGCCTCGGAGGCGGCGCTGGGATAGGAACTGCGGTAGAGCCGTACCATTTCTGCATCCGTTCCCCGGAGATGCCCGCCGGTCAACCGGCCTGCGGCCTTCAGAATCGGAGCGGCACAGCGGAAACTCCGGCTTAATACAAAACGGGCCGCTCCGGGATAATCGACAGGGAAGCGGTCGATGAAACGTTTGTCGGAACCGCGGAAGGCATAAATCGACTGATCCGGATCGCCGATTACACGAAGCTCCTGCGGATACATTTCAGGTTCCAACGGTTCTTGACCTTCCAATGGAGTCTGTATTTGTTTCCGCGCTTCGGCAGAATTGCGGCCGGGAACAAGGAGGCGGATCAGGGCATACTGAGCAAAGTTGATGTCCTGATACTCGTCAATCAGGATATGGCGGAACCGGCTGCGGCAGGAGGCAAGCAAGGCGGGGTTTAGCACAAGAAGCCGTACCGTACCGGCGACAAGATCGTCATAATCAAGGAAAGATCCTTCGCCTGCATTTGCAGGCTCGGTTGAGAGTACAACGAAAGAACCTTCGCCTGCCGCACGAAGCCGATCCCGGTAAATGCGGTAGAGCGCCTCCGGTTCCGCTTCCGGCGGGGGAAGGCCGAAGTCTCCGGCAAGACCGGAAATGGCTGTGATAAAGGCTCCGGCCGGCCCGGGCAAAACAAGGCCGCCGAAGGGAGTCTCCTCGCCGGGCAAGAGGAGGAAGCGTTTCCGTGTTTCAATATACGTTCCCAAACGGCGGGAACTCAGGCGCTTCTTCGCTTCTCTTTGAATGATGTCCTGTAAAATGGCATCCCGTTCATTATCATTCAAAATACGGAAACCGGAGGGAATGCCATGAGCCGGTTCTTGTTCACGGAGGATGGAGGCGCAGAACGAATGAAAGGTACGGACCAAAACTTCCGCCCCGCGTTTTGAAATTCTGCCGCTGCGTTCCCGCAGTTCCGCCGCGGCTTTGACAGAAAAACTGAGGGCCAGAACGGAAGCGGGATCGACACCCTTTTCCAGAAGTCGCGCGATCCGGGCGGCCGCCACCGCTGTTTTTCCGGTTCCCGGCCCGGCGATTATAAGCCCTTCGGGCCCGTCCCAGGATACGGCTTTTTCCTGTTCCTCTTCCAGCGCAAAGGACATTGCGGCGGCCTCCGCCTGCCGTACAATCCCTGTCTCTTTCCTTTTCGGAAATTTATCTTTGGATAAAAATTTATCTCCGGATAAAATTGAAGATCCAATCGAACCGGTATCCTCAGCCGGGGAACAACGTGACGAGGGTTCCCCTCCCGAAACAAAGTTTCCTGCAGTATCGCTGCATGACCCGTCTCCGGACGGAAACAGTTCTCCCGCAGTGTTACTGCTCTTTTTCCCGCGTGTCTTCGGGGGAAACACCCGGACGGTTCCGTATTCACCGTCATAGCCGGGACTGATGAAAACTTCACCGGAACGCATCCGCTGTACCGCGTGAGCAAGCAGTTCCCCGGAAAGGCCGGGACAGCGGAAGGCTTCAATTTCCGCGGGGGACATCTCCATAAGAATGGCAAACTCGCTGCCCGCCTTTTCAATAAAATAACTGTAGGCCGCGTCCACACGTTTTGACGCGGGGCCTGTTTCAAGGAGTTCCCCCAGCATTTCCCGCAGGGGAATGAGGGAATAATAGGGCCGCCTGTTCCCGCAAGCCTCATCCGGAGGGGGAGCAAAGGGCCCGCCCGCGCGGGGGAGCATCCGGGCCCCGGCGGAATGTTCCGGAACGGCGCTTTCATCCACAGGGCGATCCGCCAGTTCCAGTACCCGGCCCATCACGCCCCGGGTCAGGGCCTTGCCGCAGACCGGACAGATGTCCCCGGCGGCAAGGGCCTCGTCCGGCCCAAGGCAGACACCGCAGTTCCGGTGCCCGTCATAGTGGTACTTTCCCTCCTGCGGGAAAAATTCAACGGTAGCAAGAATACCGGCCGAATCTTTGAGAGCCGCGGAAAGAGAGGAGAAAGACATATCCATATCAAAAACAGTACACTCACGGCCCAGCTTATCGGGCGAGTGGGCATCGGAGTTGGAAATAACGGCGAAACGATCCAGGGATTCAAGAGCCCAGTTCATGGGCGGATTGGAAGAAAGGCCGGTTTCAATGGCCGGGATATGACCGGTAAGATCGCCGTAACATTCTTCGATGGAGTCGAAACCGGATTTCGCGCCCAGGGCGGAAAACCAGGGAGTCCAGATGTGGGCGGGAATCATAACGGAACGTTCATCGGTTTCAAGAAGCATGGCAAGAAGATCGCGGCTGTCGATGCCCAGGATCGGGCGGCCGTCGGACTTGATGTTGCCTATGCGTTCGAGGCGGCGCTGGAATGCCGCGGCGGCATCAAAATCCGGCAGGATGACGAGATGATGAACCTTCCGGGTCTTGCCGTCTTTTTTATAGATGGTGCTGATCTCTCCGGTAAGGACAAAGCCGGTGGAGGCGGTTTTCGGGGAGGGCAGTTCTTCGGCCAGGGCAGGGCCTGAGTCAAAATTTTTGCGTACTGAATCCTTAAGGGTATAGAAACCCTGCTCCTCATTATTAAGCTGTTCCCGCAATTCTCTCAGCCAGAGAGGGTGGGTACAGTCCCCCGTGCCGATGAGCTTGAGACCTTTTATGCGTGCCCAGCGGTCAAGCCGGGCGGGGTTCAGCCTGGAACTTGTAGCCCTGGAGAAACGGGAATGAATGTGCAAATCCGCCGTAATGCGCATGTGAAATGATACCACGGAACAAAACAGGAAACCAGCGATACATCATAATAACGCTGCTGCAGACAAAGCATTGGCAGTCCCGATTTTAATTGTCAATCCGGTAAACGTGTAGTATTATGAGCTTGTTCCAAAACCCGAGCGAGTTTTGGACAAGCTCTTAGAAAAACCGGCCAAAAGCCCGGTTTTTCTATTAAATCTAAGGAAGCTGTTCCAAAAACTGAAGTTTTGGAACAGCCTCATTATAATATTTCGGGAGAATCATGATGGAAAAAACTGTAGACATACTTGTAACGGGCGGCTGTTCCGCGGGACTCTATTTTGCGGGATTGATGGCGCGGCAGGGCTTCAAGGTGCTTGTATGCGAAAAATCAAGCGAAGAAAAACTGGGCGACCGTTACAACATCATTCATATTGCAAAGGAACAGTTCGGGCGTTTTGGACTGCATGAACCGGGCAAGGGCGATCCTGAATACGTGGCGGAATTCAGCCGCAGCATTCAAAAATCGGCGTTAAACAAATGGCCCAAAAATTCCTACACCACGATTAAAGTGCTGCGCCGGGGCCCCCTGATGCGGCGTCTGGCAAACTGGGCACGGGAACAGGGCGCCGAAATCCTCTTTGAAACCTCTTTCGAGAAAGCTCTCTACGATGGAAAAGGCATACTCGCCGGAGCGGTGTTCCAAAACAAGGGAAATGCACTGTATGTACATGCGCGGCTTTCGGCGGATGCATCCGGAATTCCTGCGGTACTGCGCACAAGCCTCCCCCCAGGCTACGGGGTGGAGAATTTTGTTACAGGCCCCCGTGATATGTTTTATGTGGTGCTGCACTACGTGAATCTGAAACATCCTGAAACAGACAAGGTTGAGACAAATACAACATGGACCCAGTACAAAGTTTGGCTCGCGCCGCAGCATGAAACGGACGGCGCAATTATAGGCGTGGGTGCGAATCTTTCCTATGACTATGCGGAAAAAATTTTCCGGCGTTTTGAGGCAAAAGGATATCTGCCGGAATATGAACTGGATCATATTGAAAAGGGATGCACGCCATACCGCAGACCGCCCTACAGTTTTGTTGCCGGTGGATTTATCGCCCTCGGGGACGCGGCCTGCCTTACCAACCCCTGGTCGGGTGAAGGCGTACCCTATGCCTGGCTTCTCTGCAAAATCGCTGCCGAAGAATACGGCCGTATCATGAAAGACAGCGGCGTTCCTTCGGCGGCCTCAGCATGGAACATCAATCTGCGTTACATCCGGGAACAGGGCGCCCTGTTCGCCAAAAACCTTGCGATGCTCTGCGGGGCAACGGATTGTACCGATAAAGAAAATGATTATGAATACAAACACAGCATCATCTACGAGGACGATGCGGAAAAGGGAAAACACAATCTGGCGCTGGGACTTTTGGGAGGGTTCCTCTCCGGCGGTATTTCTGTAAAATCCCTGGGGAATCTTTTGAACGCGGCGGGAATCGGCGGTAAAATTGAAAAACATTACCTCAAGTTTCCCGGCAGCCCCGAAGGACTTGCCGCGTGGAGTACTCAGGCTGATGCGCTCTGGGCCCGGGCGGGCAGCATGGCGGACATGGCTGAAAAAGACTTGAATCGGGCAGCCGCCGCTTATTGACATAGTTCCGTAAACTTTGCCTTCACGCAAAAATTTTAAAAGCTTCTTCGATCCGGTATCTAAAATTCAGAAGAAACTCACAGGTTTTAATAGCAACTTTAAGAAAAACTTCCGCGGGGACCCTAGTCTCAGGAATGACGATATTTAAAAAAATTTATTTTGGGGCAGGAATTTTCCTGCCCCCGTTTTAATAACAGCGCGCAGTCTGAAGAGCGCCGGCAATCCTGGCCTTGAGCTTCCTCCTCTTGAATTGCAGATAAAATTTGATATACTGGACCTGTTCGGGAAACTGAAGCTTCCGAACAACTAATTTCCGTGAGCCTCAGGGCTCGGAGAGACACATGAAAAGAACCATATTTATCATTATTGCCGTTATTATTATGCTCTATTTCGGCTGTTCCAGTAACCCCATGACAGGCAAGAGTACCATGGCGCTGGTCAGTAACCGGGAGCTTCTGGCAAGTTCCTTCGAGCAGTACGATACCTTCCTCAAGGAGAATAAGGTCATCGAAGGAACTGCGGACGCCAGGATGGTACAGCGGATCGGTGACAAGATTAAAGGCTCCGCCGAAAAATGGCTTAAATCGGAAGGCAACGGCGATTACCTCAAGGATTACCGGTGGGAATACCATCTGGTAGAAAGCAAGGAGGTGAATGCATGGTGTATGCCCGGAGGAAAGATCGTGGTCTATACGGGGATTCTTCCGGTTACCAAGACTGAAGCCGCATTGGCGGCAGTTATGGGCCACGAGGTCTGCCATGCCCTTCTCAACCACGGCCAGCAGCGCATGAGTGCCGATGTTATTCAGCAGTTGGGCGCCTCGGGGGTAAGTATTCTTACCGGTTCCCGAAGCCCCACTTCCCAGCAGTTGGCCATGACCGCCTACGGGGCAGGTTCCAAGCTTTTCGGCATCCTGCCTTTCAGCAGAAGCCATGAAAGCGAAGCGGATCATTACGGTCTCATCCTGATGGCCATTGCAGGCTACAACCCCCAGGAAGCAGTTACGTTCTGGGAACGGATGGCAAGCCTTTCCGGAGGCAGTACCCCGGAATTCCTTTCAACCCACCCTTCGGATTCTACCCGGATAAAGCAGATCCAGAACTGGATACCCGAAGCGAAAGAAAAGGCCGCGAGTTTCGGCGTGAGCTTCTAAACGCCGTTTGACACAATGCCCCGCTCAGGCGGGGTTGTTCAGAGTCTGCTTATCAAAAGTCCTGTCCCTAAAGTAAGCGGCTTTATGGACAGTATCAAAATCCCCGATTTTCCGTTATTTCCTCAACAAGGCTTCTGAACTCTTCCTGTTTTTCGTTTGACAGTATCTGTGCTCCATAGAGGGCCTCTTCAAACAAGGCCCCGCAGCGGATGATGGAATTTTGGATACCGGCATCAAGCGAATCACAGGCCGGCGGAGGGAAGGATGAAGCCAGTACGCCGCAGTATTCACCGGGGCCGTAATTCGCCTTCCAGATTACCTGCCGCACATCCGTCCCCCAGATAATAAGACGCGCAAAAAGGGTAACATTCTTCTTCATCTCTTTCCGCTTTGCCGGAGACCATGCGGCGCCGAGATCTTCGGCAAGGCGGCGGATTCTTTCCCTGCCGGGAGGCAGAGGAACGGAAGCCTCACCGTTTCTGATAAAGTACAGGAAGGAGCGTATTCCCTCTTTTATGCTGCGGAACCAGAAGGCAAAAAGCATGGAGAGGCGTTTGCCCAGGGAAAATCCGCCGGGAAGACTGCGGTCGAAGAGGGGCTTTACCATGAATCCGGCAAAGAGCAGAATTATTATTGCGATGGCAAAATACTTAAGATAATCCCAAAAAGGCCAGGGTTCGCTGTTCTGCGCCAGTTCCTGCAATTCGGGCGGCAGGACGGGCATAAAAATACCATCGCTCGTTTCAGGCGCCGGCGGCGGAAGCGTCTGCGCGGGGCCCTTTAAACGGGGGAGAAGGCTCAGGAGCCATGCAAAAAATCTGCCGATGAGGGCCCAGGGAAGAATATTCTTCCCCAATGAAAACAACAGGGCCGGAACACCCGCAAAAACGGTAAAAAAACCCATGGCGGCAATACGCTTTGCCCTCTCCGCTTCCGGAAGGCTGATTCCTTCCCCCGCGTAGTATTGCTCGCTGCGGAAAAGTCCCAGGAGGGCAAAGATAAAAACCGCGGCAAAAAAGAAAAACACCACAAAGGCAAAAAGGGGGAACGGAAGGGCTATTCCCAATGCGGAACAAATAACCGACAGTATTACTGCAACAATCAGCTCCGCCGCATAGATCTGCATGAGTTTTCCGGTATGGAGATCCGCCTCGGAAACAAGGCTTGCGTCTTCGTGCAGTATCCGTACCAGTTCATCTCCGGAATGTTCCTCAGTTAATTCTTCAAAACGTTCACGGGAAACAAAGATACTGCGGATATAAATAACAAAAGGCCATGTGTAAAGGGCTGTAAGGGCGGCAAGAATGTTTCCTGCCCCCGGGAAAAAACGCCTGATAAACGGAACATGAATCCTGAAAGGCGAAGAAAAAATATAGGCAATAACGATGATAATGACAAGACCGCGCAGATCGGAGGCAAAATTGTTTCCCGGCATAAAAACCCGGTCTGTGGAGGCTGATACAGGCCTGTTCTTCATCATGACAAGGTAGACCAGGGCCGCCGGCCCGCATGCGAGGCCCGGAAAAAAGAGGAACCCAAAAGGCAGGGGAAAGAGTCCGAGAAGGCCCTCCAGAATCCTCCAGAAGAGGGGAAGGATGACAAAAAGACCCGAAAGGGGCAGGTATACCGAAACAAGGCCGTAAAAGGGATTACCCAGCCTGAATTTAGATGACGGCGTAACCTGCCTCCTTCATCTGGTAACGGCGGGCATTCCCCGGCATTGATTCTTCCAGAGCCTTTTCGTCCAGTATCAGGTATTCCGGAAAAAGATGACTGCGTTTAAGATTGTCAAGGACTGCATACTCTTCCCGGCTGCGTTCCGGGCCCACATAAAAAAGCCGGGTACCGTAGGGGAGCCGCTTTCCCTCTTTCAGCATCATTTGTACGCTCATTCTGATTCGCTGCGAAGGATACATATCCGGGGACAGGCTTTCGCGCGGGAGTCCCGGGGCGGAATGTTCCGGAGAAGCCTCACGGGGGCGTATAATTGCCGCAAGCCGTTCCAGAATGGGGATGAGGGTACGGGCCCGGGGAGGGATAAAGGTAAGAGGCGCCTTGCCCTGAGGATGGTAGAGGATGATGCCCAGCTCCTGTCTGTCCCGGTTGGCCATAAGGCATAGCGCCGCGGCTCCTTCGATGGATCTTTCAAAGTAGAATTCACGTTTGCGGAGCCCGTATTCGTATGGATCAAGATTCAGAAAAATTACCATGGGAGAAGCAATGGCCGCCTCATACTCGTTCACCAGGATCACAGTATCCCTGCCGGCGCCTGTAAGTGCGGCGCTGGCCTTCCAGTTGATCCGCCGCAGTTCGTCTCCGATCCGGTACTCACGGAGGGAACGCCGCCGGGTAAGGTCTTCATAGAGGGGATTGCCGGTAATCATGTTTCCCAGGGGAAGGCCGCCGGGCGTCTTTACTTCAATCTGTCCCGGCGAAGGATAAACCACAAGCCTTGAAGTTTCCCGTGCACGCGCATGGAACGGGAAGAGCCCCAGGGGATCGCTTCCCCGGATAAGGGCCGGGCCCAGAGTATGGATGCCCCGGCTTGAACAGTATGCCTGCCAGGGAATGAAGATCCGGGAACGGCCCCGGAGACTGAGAAGGCTGCGGTTCTGCCGGAACACCGCTATGTCTCCGGGGGAATCTCCGGCCGCCAGCATAAAGGCAGGGAGCCGGCCATGGTTTTCAACCCTCAGTTCCGCCTGTACCCATTCGCCCCGGAAACGCCTGAGATCCCTGTCCCTGCGGAGAAGGCGGATATTGCGTATCAGGTATTCACTGTAAAAACGGGAGCCAATCAGGAGGAGGAGCAGAAACAGCGCCGCAAAACGGAGCAGGTAAAACGGCGCAAAGAGATAGAGGAGAAGAAGGGGAAGTACAAAGAAAAGCGCCGCTCCGCTGATACGAACATCTGCCCAGTCCTGCCGTCCCTTCAGCATTAACGCCGCTCCGGCACCGACCGGTACTCCGGCACCGGTTTCTTTTCGAGAATGCCTTCAATGATTCTGTCAGGATCAATGCCCCGGACAAAGGCCTCGGAAGAGAGCAGCATACGCTGGCGGAATACAGGTCCTGCCATCTGCTTTATGTCTTCCGGTGTAACATAATCCCTGCCGCGGATTGCCGCAAGGGCCTGCGCACTCCGGTAGAGGGCAAGACTCCCCCGCGGAGAAACCCCTACCCGCAGGCTTGATTCTTCCCGTGTTGCGGCAACAAGCGAGAGAAGATAGGACTTTATGGCCGCATCTACATGTATTTGAGTTACCTTTTCCTGCAGCGGGGCAATTTCATCAAGACCGGCAACCGCCCCAAGATCCGTTACCGGGTGGCTCAGACGGCGCTGGTTTTCCAGCATGGCCGATTCGGACTTTTCATCCGGGTACCCGATGGACAGGGAGAGAAGGAAGCGGTCTTTCTGGGCTTCGGGCAGGGGAAAGGTTCCCTCAAACTCCACCGGGTTTTCGGTAGCCAGCACAAAAAACGGTTCAGGCAGGGCGATGCGTTTGCCCTCAACGGAGATCTGGCCTTCCGCCATGGCCTCAAGCAGCGCGGACTGGGAACGGGGCGTTGCCCGGTTAATCTCGTCCACCAGCACAAACTGATTCGCTACAGGCCCCGGACGGAATTCAAAAACCTCCTCTCCCTGCCGCCACACCGAAACGCCCAGAATGTCTGCGGGCAAAAGATCCGGGGTACACTGGATCCGGGCAAAGGAGAGCCCCACGCTGGCGGCAAAGGCACGGGCAAGGATCGTCTTGCCTGTACCCGGCACATCCTCCAGAAGCACATGGCCCCGTGCCAGAAAAGCCGCAATCAGCATCTCGACAACTTCAGTCTTTCCCAAAAAGACCCGTTCTACATTCTCCCTGACCCGGCGGGCAAAACCTTCAATTGATTCATTCATATCTCTCTCCGGAGGAACGTTCCGCAAAGGCCTCCTTCAACAATTCAAGATCCAGTTCGGGGTATACCGGGAAACGGTCAAGCAGTTTCTCTACACGTCCAATGGCTTCGGCTTTGACATTTTCATCAACCGTATATTTGGCCTTGCTCTTTTTGTCAGGGTCTTTCGGATCCGGCTCAGGCTTTGTCCCTTTAAGCACCAGGCATATAATGGCGCCCAGTTCTTCCATTTCGGCTCTGCCCATGCCCAGCGTGGTGGTGGCCGCAGTCCCTATGCGCAGCCCGGCCGTGTACCAGGGGCCGTTGGGATCAAAGGGCAGCGCGTTACGGTTCAGGGTGATATGACATTCGTGGAGCGCGCTTTCCGCCTGACGTCCGGTTATGCCCAGTTTGGCAACATTCACCAGGAAGAGATGGTTATCCGTTCCGCCGGTCAGAACTTCTATGCCGTCCTTTGCGCAGGAGGCGGCAAGGATCCGGCTGTTTTCCACAACTTTGGCGGCATAGGAGCGGAATTCCGGTCTTGAGGCTTCCCGGAAAGCAACGGCCTTGGCTGCAATGACATGGGGCAGGGGCCCGCCCAGGGTAAGGGGACAGCCCTTGTCCAGGGCTTCGGCAAATTCCTTTGTAGAAAGCACCAGACCCGCCCGCGGCCCGCGGAGGGTCTTGTGTGTAGTACTGGTTACCACATGGGCCCAGGGTACAGGATCGTATTCACCGCTAAAGACCTTCCCCGCAACAAGGCCGGCAAAATGGGCCATGTCCACCATGAACACGGAGCCCGCCCTGTCGGCAATCTGACGCATCCGCTTAAAGTCGATCTTCCGGGGATATGCCGAATAACCTGCCAGGAGAATGAGCGGCCTAATCTCCAGCGCCATCTTTTCAATTTCATCGTAATCCAGAAGGCCTGTTTCCCTGGATACCGAATAGCCGTAAACATCAAACATGCGGCCGGAAATATTGTGCCTGTAACCGTGGGTCAGGTGGCCGCCTGAATAGTAGTCAAGACCGAGAAGCTTCTGGTTTCCAAAGGCCGCCTTCAGTTCCTTCCATTGGACATTGCCGAGCTTGTAGAGATTCGTCTCGCCGAAGCGTTCCAGAGCCGGCGCCTCCACCCGAGTGGAGAGAATCGCCCAGTAGGCGAGAATATTGGCATCCGCGCCGCAGTGTGGCTGCACATTGGCATGCTCCGCGCCGAAGAGTTTGCAGGCTTCTTCAATAGCCAGAGACTCGATAGCATCAACATTTTCGTTCCCTGCATAGAAACGGTGCTGCGGTACTCCTTCGGCATACTTGTCCGTAAGAAGATTCCCCATGGCAAGCTGCACCGCCATGGAACAGTAGTTTTCACTGGCAATAAGCTTGACCCGTTTCCGCTGGTTTTCCAGTTCCCGGACTATGTAGCAGGCCACTTCCGGAACCTGGGCTGCGGTTTCGCTGAGATTACAGAGATAGGCCAAAAAGGCAGTATTCACCTTTTCAGGCGGAGTAGATTTAAGGTAAGCAGAAACCACTTTCTGCATGTTTACAGGATTCGTGTTCATTATGTAAATATGCCACAGATTGAGAGGATATTCTATAGTTTCCAGGGGAGCATCCAGCACAATTCATGTTTATTATGAAAAAGATGCAGCACCCTGCTCCCCGGCAGTGCGGCAAAGCGGCGGCTTACGGCAAAGTATTCCCCAAGGCTTTCCCTGTCTCCCTGCCACTTTATCGTGCAGACAAAACGGGAACAGAGCCCCGATACAAGCCACTTTTCAATCCAGTCATAGAGCCTTTCCGGGTAGGAGATAACATCGGAAAAAACCCAATCCATGGGGCCTAAATCTTCAGGCTTCATGGTAAATGCATCATGCCTGATATATTGAACGCGGGGCAAAACGGCAACCCGTTCCTCAAGCGGACTGCGGTCAACGGCAGTCACCTCCGCGCCAAGCCGGGCCAAAGCCCATGTCCAGCCGCCGGGACTGGCTCCCGCGTCAAGGCAGCGTTCCCCGGGCCGGGGCCATTTCCTCAGCCGCGTAAGGGCTTCCCAAAGTTTAAGGTATGCCCGGCTGGGAGGCCCCTCCCTGTCCTCGACAAAGTTGATGCGCCCTGCGGGAAACGGACTGCTGCAGGAAGCCGATGCGATAAGGGTATTCTCATCCAGAAGACTGAAAGCGCCCAGCGGGGTTTCCGGAAGCTGCCAGGGAAAGGGACGGGGCTTTGACATCGAGGCAACCGGAGGGAGTTTCGACTGGATCAGGGCTGCGCGGCGGTATGAGGCAAAGGGGAGGAGCGCCCAGTTCCGCTGTATCTCCCGCAGCGCGCCTGAAGCTTCGGAAATGGAAGTGAAATGCAGCCTGAAAGGTTCAAGCCACTCGTTGAGCTGCCAGAAAATTTCTTTTCCCGGCGCCCCGGCGCCGCCTTCGGCGGTTTGCGCATGGTAAAGATCTCCCCACTGTTCAGAAAGAGAGGAACCCAATTCATATTGAAGATGATCCTCAAAACCCTGAACCGCCTGGTAGATCCGGCCATTCAGGTTTTCCCTGTCCACAATCTTTATTGCGCCTGTTTCCAGGCGAGATAATCTACATAACGCTGAAAGTGCCTGCCTTTAGGAGAGGCGGTTATGACAAACACAATATCTGTGGAATATCCGACAGGCCGTATCCATTTAGACTCCACCGAAAGGCTGAAAGGTCTTATCCTCGAACCGGCTTCCGGTATAACTTCAAGCTGAAAGGCGCTATTGGGCTTGATATCCGTCACGGTTGTACACTCCACGCAACAGCCCGTTACGGAAAGGTCTTTGAGAAGGTGTTCGCCGTCCATCACGCCGGGTATCCGGACATGAGCGAGGGTACTGTAACGGGGATTTTTTCTTTTTTCGGGCAGGCTATATCTCATTATCAAATAATACGATAATCGGCTTTTTTTGGTCAAGTTTTAAGGCGAATATACGGAGGCTCTTTGGCAAAACCAACCGGGTTTTGCAGGAAGCTCTACGATATATTGACAATTCTACTCAAAAAAGCCTCAATATCATCAATCGTTATATCGGTATGGAGGAATGATGAACGCCAAACGCACGCCTGGCGAACGGATCACCGAACTCTGCAAGACATATTCAGTTTCCCGCGAAACCCTGGCTGAACGGAGCGGACTTTCAATAGAATTGATCCGGCGCATTGAAGAAGAGAGCTACATTCCCGATCTGGCGCCCCTGCTCAAATTGTCCAGAGCCCTTGGGGTACGTCTGGGGACTCTTCTTGACGATCATGAAGAACTGGGGCCGGTCATTACCCTGCAGGGCCGGGCCGGAGAAGTAAGCCGCTTTATTACCGGTCTTCCGGGGCAGCCGGGAGAGACTGAAGGGCATCAGGGTCTTACCTTCAAGGCCATGGCCGCGGACAAGGGCGGCCGCCACATGGAGCCCTTTATTGTGGACATCGAAAGCAGCGCGGAGCAGGACAAATCCAGCCACGAGGGAGAAGAGTTTATCTATGTCCTTTCCGGCAAGATTCATATTGATTACGGCAAGGACAGCTACGACCTGGAAACAGGAGATTCAATCTACTACGATTCCATTGTCCCCCATCGGGTACTTGCGGGCGGCTCTTCATCTGCCAAAATCCTGGCCGTGATATACACCCCGGCATAAGAATGAGGAGGCGAAGGATAAAGAATGGAGTATATTGAAATCACCCTGGGAGCCCTGCTCCGGGAAAAGGCCCGGATTCAGGGAGAGCGGGAATTCCTTGTCTATGCCGACCGGAATCTCCGTTTTACCTATGCCGAATTTGACAAACGGGTAGACGAGATGGCAAAGGCGCTTCTGGCTATCGGCCTTAAAAAAGGCGCCCATGTGGGAATCTGGGCCACCAACGTACCGGACTGGCTTACCCTCCTCTTTGCAAGCGCCAGGGCCGGAATGGTTCTGGTAACGGTAAATACCGGCTATAAACTTCATGAACTTGATTACCTCATGAAGCAGAGCGATCTCGACTGCCTCTTCCTCAATGACGGCTGGCGGGATTCGGATTACGTTTCCATGGTGTATGAACTGGTACCGGAACTCAAGACAGCCCCCCGGGGATACCTCCATTCGGAACGGTTCCCCTGCCTGCGCCATGTGGTCTATATCGGACAACAGAAACACCGGGGCATGTACTCGCTGAGCGAGATGCTGCTCCTGGGCCGGCATGCCGGCGATGAAGAACTGCGGGCCATTGAAACTTCCCTGAATGCCAATGATGTGGTGAACATGCAGTACACCAGCGGCACTACCGGCTTCCCCAAAGGGGTAATGCTCAGCCACCGGAACATTATCAACAACGGCAAGGGCATCGGGGATAACCAGCGCTTTACCGAAAAGGACATCGTGTGTCTGCCCGTCCCCCTCTTCCATTGCTTCGGCCTTGTGCTGGGAATCATGGCGGTGATCACCCACGGCTCCTGCGCCGCAATGCTGGAATGGTTCGATCCCCTGCTGGTACTGGCGACTCTTCAAAAGGAAAAATGCACGGCCGTCTATGGAGTGCCTACCATGTTCATCGCGGAACTCAACCACCCCATGTTCAAGATGTTCGATTTTTCCAGCCTCCGCACAGGAATCATGGCGGGATCCCCATGTCCCATCGAAACCATGAAGCAGGTCATGACGGACATGCACATGCCGGAGATCACCATCTGTTACGGCCTTACCGAATCTTCCCCCGTGATGACCCAGACCCGCTACGATGACCCGCTTGAAGTAAAGGTAGAAACCGTCGGCCGGGCCCTGCCGGGAGTGGAAGTAACAATACGCAATCCCGAAACCGGAGAAGAGTGCCCCGACGGGGTACACGGCGAATTCTGCTGCCGCGGCTACAACAGCATGAAAGGCTACTACAAAATGCCCGAAGAAACCGCCAAGTGCATCGACAAAGACGGCTGGCTCCATTCGGGAGATCTCGGCGTAAAAGACACAAGCGGTAACTTCCGGGTTACAGGACGCATCAAGGATATGATCATCCGGGGCGGAGAAAACGTGTACCCCAAAGAAATTGAAGACTTCCTCTACACCATGCCCGGTGTCAAAGATGTACAGGTCGTCGGCATTGCCAGCGAGAAATACGGTGAAGAAGTGGGAGCCTTTATCATACTCCACAAGGATGCCCGGATAAGCGAAGAAGATGTACGGGACTACTGCCGCGGACAAATCAGCCGCTTCAAGATCCCCAAATATGTCTTCTTTACGGACAGCTATCCCCTCACCCCCAGCGGAAAAATTCAAAAGTACCTGCTTCGGGAAGAAGGCTTAAAAAGAGTCCGGGAACCGGGAATTGCAACGTAGGATACAGGGAGCCTGAAACCTGCATCCGGGTTCCCGGAACCGGTAAACCCCCGGTAATGTCGCAAAATAAATTTTATTCCAAAAATAGCATACAGCCATACCATTGAACAATTATTTTTATTAGTATAGACTAACATTCTGTCAGAACCGGAACGTAAATCATGGAAGTTTAGTTTATATGATGAATCCAAAGAACGGAGGAAACAAAATTGTTCAAGAAAGTGCTTGAATACGCCGGTGTTTACCGGAAAACGACCTACGCGGCTGTCCTTGCCATGTTCGCGGGGCTTGTGGCCAGCGTCCTTCCCTTTTTTCTGGCCTACCGGATCATGCGGCCGCTTTTGATGAGGGAAACCCTCTCCTTCGGCGCGGCCGCGGCGATAACATCGGCCATCGCGGCATGCGGGGTGCTGTATGCCCTGCTCTACCTCAAGGGGCTGGACCTGTCCCACAAGTCGGCCTTTAACACCCTGAAAAACCTGCGCATTACCCTGCAGGGGAAACTGGAAAACCAGCCCCTGGGGAACATCCAGGACATAGGGACCGGGGCGCTTAAAAAGACCTTCATCGACGACATCGAGTCCATTGAGGTTCTTCTGGCCCACTCCCTGCCGGAGGGCTTTACCAATCTGGCGCTGCCGCTTCTGATCTACA
>JAIRNJ010000175.1 GCA_031258115.1 Treponema sp.
TTGATACCCGGAAAGCAGGGGACGGTCTTTCTCTTCGACATACCAGTCCTGATCCTTTTCATCGGTAATCACCAGGTGCGAGAACAGATCCGTACCCACCAGCCGCACCCGGCCTTTTACCAGCACTTCGTTTTCCGTCTTCCGGGAAACAGCTCCCGAACCGGAGGCTTCCGCCGTATCCCCCTTTCCGTCTGCGGTATCCCCGGAACCCAGGGCGCCGGTTTCTCCCGGCAGAAAGGCAATCAGGAATACCGCAAGCAGAACTGCCGGCAGGGATGTATTAAGGGGCATGTTTGCTTAACCTTCCCGCGGGCTTCTTTCCTTCCCGCAGGCGCGCCATGACATCCCGGTCTACAGGGTAATTGCCCGGCAGATAACCCCAGGAAGCGAAACCGCCCCCCTCGTTGAAGAGCCTATTGGCCATGATGCCCGCGGAGGCAAGCCGCTTGATGTCACCTACTTCATACGCATCGGGATTTTGGCTTGTATTTTTGTTATAGGTTAAAAGGTACCGGGCTGTTACATCAGTATCATTCTCACCAACGAGCACCCAATCGCCGTCATTTTCTATGCCTATGTACTGAATATTGCTGCCGCCATTTGTAAAATCGTGTTTATCATCGCCGGAAGCAGCCAGTTGGCTGTAAATTCCCTCCCCCGGAGCAAGCTCATAACTATTATCTCCCAATTCCGGGTAATCGCCGGGTCTGATGAAGGGTGTTGCTAAAAGGCTGTAGTCAAGACAGCCGTTATAGCCGTATAGTCCTCCGCCCCCCTGTTTCAGCAGATTGGCCAGGAACCAGCTTTGCAGCACTCTATCCCAGTCGGCCTCCGTGGCGCCGTTTCCGGGAAGGCTAATCTTCTCCCCGAACCGGTTTTTTACGGGAACGCTTACCGCCCTGTAATCCCGGTAGCCTGAATTGATAATCTCCTTATAGATACCGGTTCCGTTGGCGGCATGGGCGCGGAGCCACTGGAAGAAGAGGTAGACCGTGGCATAGTTCCCCAAATCGCCATACGTTTCATTTTTCTCCCAAAACCCGTTTGACCATATATAAAAATTGTTTCCGCATCGTATGTTTTTGTTGTAGCCCTGGTTTTGGGGATCGCTGTAGACGGTGAGCCTCCCGTTGGGATCTCCTGTTATACTGGAGCCTGAAGGGTAAATTTCATCGGGACGGCTGGAATTACGTCCATAGATGAACTCCGCGGCGGTGGAGAGCCCTTCGTTGATCCACACATCCGGTTCCCGGCCGCCGTTTATGGCCGCCGTATTGGAGTAATTTATAAGATGCTGCAGTTCATGGGCCATTGTTGAAAAGAGCCCGCTCATATACTGCAAACCCGGATTGGTATCGATGTAGAGCATGTCCGCTTCATTGGAATAGTATTCCTGGGTATTGGGATCCTCGCCCTTTTTTACCATGTCCAGGGAGTAGAAATACCCGCCTATATAGCCGCCGCTCCCGGTAGAGCCGTCCAGAATATCCAGAAGAAGGAATATAACCTTGTTGTTCCCGTCCACGTCCATAATTCCGCCGAAAGTACCGGTAATGGGGCCGTGAATTCTGGATGCATAGACACTGGCGATATTCTCGGCCACGCCGGAGTCTACCTTGGCCTTCTGGTCGGCATATACCATGCAATAGTCATTTTCCGCCAGGCAGTCGGCGGTAAGGCTGTAATATGTCCCTTTCACGTTATCAACCGCCCAGAAGTCCCGGGACGGGGTTCCCCCGCCATTATTTCCATTGTTACAGGCAGCCAGGAGCAGGACAAAGGCCGGAACCGCAAAAAAAAGGCATTTTTTCATCAAAATCTATCCTCCGGTTAAGCATAAGGATCTGCGCAGATCCTAACGCACGTTTCCATGCGTCTCTGATTCCAACCATAGCACATATCGCCCATCATTTCAAATTATCCCTTCCATAGCTAAAATTTTTTCTTGACAGATCCCTGTTCCGGCTTTATCATGGAAATATAAATTAACCCTAAAGGGAGGCCAGAATATGGCAAAAGTAGAATTGAAAGGTATCAGTAAGGTGTACGAAGGCAATGTCCGGGCGGTGGACAATGCCAACATCGTGGTAGAGGACAAGGAATTTGTCGTCTTTGTAGGGCCCTCAGGCTGTGGTAAGTCAACTACCCTCCGGATGGTCGCCGGTCTTGAGGACATCACGGAAGGCGAACTCTATATCGACGGCGAATTGATGAACGATGTTCCCCCCAAAGACCGGAATATCGCCATGGTATTCCAGAATTACGCCCTCTATCCCCACATGACGGTGTATGACAACATGGCCTTCGGGCTCCGGATCAAGAAAGTCCCCAAGGATGAAATTGACCGCCGGGTTCACGAAGCGGCCCGTATTTTGGACATTGAAAAGTTCCTGGATCGCAAGCCTAAGGCTCTTTCCGGCGGTCAGCGCCAGCGTGTAGCGGTCGGCCGGGCCATCGTGCGGAATCCCAAGGTCTTCCTGTTTGACGAACCTCTTTCCAACCTGGACGCCAAACTCCGTGTGCAGATGCGCGCCGAGCTTTCCGGCCTCCATCTCCGCCTCAACGCCACCATGATCTACGTTACCCATGACCAGGTGGAAGCCATGACCATGGCCAACAAGATCGTGGTTATGAAAGACGGTAAAATTCAGCAGATCGGCGCTCCTCTGGAACTCTATAACAAGCCGATCAACAAGTTTGTCGCCGGTTTTATCGGCTCCCCGCCCATGAACTTCCTCACCGTCAAGGTAAGTGAAGAAGGCGGTTCCGTTGTTCTGGATGAAGGCTCCTTCAAGGTAAAGCCCATCAAAGAACATGAAGAATTTCTTAAAAAGTATGTTGGCAAGGAAGTCTTCTTCGGCATCCGCCCTGAGGATCTTACCTTTACAGAGAACGCCAGTTCCACAAGCTTCCCGGTAAAGATCACCGTGGTTGAGCCTCTGGGTGCCGACATTCACCTCTGGCTGACAACGGAAACCCAGCCTCTGGTAGCCAGGACCGAGCCCCATCACGCCTTCAAGGTAGGCGATACCGCCAATTTTGAGCCCCACATGGAGAAAGCCCGCTACTTCGACAAGGAAACCGAACTTTCCATAGTTTCCGAACTCGACAAGTAGTTTCAGTTTTGAATTCAAAACCGCCTTCGGTGCTCCGTTGGCGGTTTTTTTATACCCGGAGGCTCTTTCAAAACTTCAGTTTTGCAGGAGGCTCCCTATACTTTTCGCAGATAATGACATATTATAGAATTACATGACAAACAATACAGAATCCGATGTCTCAAGCGGCGCTGTTTCCGCCTTTTCGCTTTTCGGTCTTTCCGAGGACGTACTGTCCTGCCTTGAAAAAAAGGGCTTTAGCGCTCCCACTCCCATTCAGAGCATTGCCCTGCCCCGGCTCATGGCGGATGAGGGCCACCTCATCGTCAAGGCCCGTACCGGTACGGGAAAGACCGCGGCTTTTGGCATTCCGCTGGTGGAAAAGCTTCCGGCCGCAGGCCACGCGCCCAGGGCCCTGATTCTTACCCCTACCAGGGAACTCTGCCTTCAGGTTTCCAGGGAAATTGCCTCCCTCAATCCCCGGCCTTATCCCAGAATTACCGCCGTGTACGGAGGCGCCTCTATCCGTACTCAGATTCTCGATCTGAAACGGGGGGTAGAGATAGTAGTGGGTACGCCGGGACGTATCATGGATCTTATGGAACGGAAGGTTCTCGATCTCTGTGCGGTTGACTGGTTCATTCTGGATGAGGCCGACGAGATGCTCGATATGGGTTTCTTTGAGGATGTGGAAAAGATCCTGGAAGCGGTCAAGCCGGAGCGCCGGGTGGCCCTCTTTTCGGCTACCATGCCGGAGCCCATACTCCGGGTAGTCCGTACCCATATCGGGGAAGTCGACATTCTCGAAGATCCGGCCCCGGCAGAGGATGAAAAGCCCGCGGTGGATCAGTATTACCTGGTTTTGAAGCGGGAAGACAAACTTGAAGCCCTCAGGAGGATCATCGACCAGGCCGAAGATTTTTACGGCCTTGTTTTTTGCGCTACCAAGGTGGAAACCGATGAACTGGCCCGGCGGCTCGTGGAATCGGGCTACACTGCCGAGGCCATTCACGGGGATCTCAGCCAGGAAGCCAGGGAACGGACTCTCCGGCGTTTCCGGGCCCGGCATACCAGGATCCTGGTGGCTACCGATGTGGCCGCACGGGGACTGGACATTGAAAGGCTCAGCCATGTGATCAACTGGAATCTTCCCAACGACAGGGAGACCTATGTCCACCGGATCGGGCGCACCGGCCGGGCCGGAAGGCGGGGAAAGGCCGTGAGCCTCGCTCTGCCCGCGGAACGGGGCCGTATGAAGGCCCTTTCCCACAGCATGGAACGGGTACTGGGAAGCGCCATCGTCTGGACTCAGGTTCCCTCGGTGAAGTCGGTGATGAAGGCCCTCCGCCGCCGGATTGTGGGTGAAGTGATGGAAGCCGCCGGCCCGCTTGACAAGCCCGAGCCGGGTAATGAAACGGTACCGGGTGAAGATGCGGCGCCGGATGCTGAGAATGCCCTTATTCAGGATACTCCGCCCCCCGCTCCCGCGGAAGAGATCCGGTCTTTAAGCCTCAACCCCTATATCCGCAAGGTGTGCACCCAACTGCTTGAGGAACTGGGAGCCGAAAGGGCCCTGGAAGCGATCATCACCGCCCATTACGGCGAGCATCTGGATCCTTCCCGCTACGGAACGGTAACGGAATTTACCGAAGAGGATTTTAGACAGTCTTTCCAGAAGCCGGGGCGGAGGGGCAAAGGCTTCGAAGGCCGTCGTTTTGAAGGCCGCCGCCGTGAAGGCGCTTTTGAGGAAGAGCCCCGTGTGCCGCGGGGCGGCGGAGAAGGCCGGCGCCGCGAAGGCAGGTTTGAGGAAGGCTTCCGTTCCCCGCAGGGTGGAAAAACCAGAGTATATGTAGGTTTGGGCCGGGGTCACGGAGCCGGCGCCCGTGAGGTGGTCTCCCTCCTCATGCGGGCAGGCGGTGTTCCGGGACGCGTTATAGACTCCGTCGAAATGAAGGAATTCTGCGCCTTCGCCACTCTCCCTGCCGAAGCCGCCCGCCGGGCCTGCGTCTTTTCCCAAAACAGTCCCGGGGAGCCTTCCATCAGGGTGGCGACAGATAGGACGCCGCGGCAATAGCTGTCCTTATTGGTAATACCTGCGGTATTTGCCATAAGGCCGATTCGCAGGCATGGTTTCATACCCCGGGGTTTGCTTCCGGATTCTCATCGGCAAGCTGCTGTATCACCCCTTCGGACAGATTCTCTTCGGTTATTTCGGACAGGGAAATTCCCCCCTGCTGGCGGTATTTGCCGGGGCTGGAACCTGTGTAGGTCTTGAAGATTTTGGAAAACCAGCTTTGATCCTCAAACCCGCAGTTACAGGATATGTCGCAGAGGGAAAGATCCGTTTCCAGCAGCAGTTTTCCCGCTTTTTCCACACGCAGACGGTTTAGATAGCTTGAAAAATTTTCTCCCATCTCTTCCTTGAATATCGTACTAAAGTAGGGGGCGGAAAGGCCTGAAACACCGGCAATCTCCTTGAGGCTTATCTTGCGGGTGTAGTTTTCCCGTATATACTGTTCCGCACGCTTGAGGGCCGAGACATGCTGAACTCCCTGGAAGGAGAATACCCTGGAAGTCATTTCTTCAATTATGGAGTACATGGTATCCGTCAATGCGTTCATGTCCTCCGCTTCCTGAATTTTTCTGATATAGTTTGTACTTGTTTCCAGAAGCGACTGCTCGTTCAATCCCGTGTTAATATCAGATCGTGAAAGAACTACTACCAGTTCAATGGTCTGCATCTGGATAAAGCGGTAATTTCCCGAGTTTCCCAGGCATAGTTCCGCCAGAAACTCGTTAAGGACGGCGAGGGCATTTTCCCGGTTCCCGCTCCGCAGGCATGTAATGAGCTTCTTTTCCTTGTCCAGCGGATAGGGCTGGATCTTTAGCCCGGAATCATTCCGGAATTCGTCCATTTTCTTTTGCAGAGCCTCCTGCTGTTCTGTTCTGCGTTTTAAGGTATCGAAATAGGCGTTGCTTTTACGGGACACGGATTTTGCGCAGAGCAGCAGTATCTCCGCCAGCGCCTTTATTTTTTTGGTGTCTCCCTGGGGGAAAGAGGCAATCAGTTCTCTGAATTCGTTTTCAGGCATGCCGTTCATAAGGGCAAGACGCGCGTCTTCCTGTATATTGTTCTCTCCCAGGACCCCCGCACCCAGAAGGGCGCCGATAAATTTGCCTTCCGAATATACCGGACTGACCCAGAAGACGAATCCCAGTTCACACATATAGATGTATGATCCCTCAAGCCGATCCGATTTTTTCATCCCGTTAATATGCAGATCCTTGCAGGGATTCAGGCGGAAATCTTCAGGACTTTTTATATTGGTTTTGGCCCGGTATTTGGTACAATGCATACACATGCTGCGATCGGAAGTAATACTGCACATGCTTTCCGGAATGGGAAGGTAGTTTTCATCATGAACCGATACCATGGCCCCGGTTGCCCTGGCGTACATGGTTAAGGTCTTTGCCGCTTTCTGCAAAACCGGGTTGGTTTTGTTTGCCTGTTTTTTTGTATTACTTTTTTGAATTTCGCTTGCCATATTTTGTAATCCTTATTCCTGATCATCCAGGGCGGCTCCAAAATCCAGGATTTATAAAATCCAGTGACCGGCAGGATCACGATTTTGGAGCCGGCTCACCTTTTACTGATTTTGAAAATGCAGATATGGCGATCTCCTTTGATGATTGGAAGATTCCCGGTACTTTCCGGGGCTCATGCCCATGTATTCCTTGAAAATCTTGGAAAACCAGCTTTGATCCTTGAAGCCGCAGACATTACAGATCTCATTGATGGACATGGAACTTTCCAGCAGAAGCGCCGCTGCCTTTTCGGAACGCAGGCGGTTAATATAATTGCACAGACATTCTCCCATCTCTTCCTTGAAGACTGTACTGAAGTAGGGCGCCGAAAGTCCCGATATTCCGGCAATTTCATCAAGGCTTAGTTTTCTGTTGCAGTTATCCCAAATAAAGCGTTCCGCCTTTCTCAGGGCAGACGCGTGGCGGATTCCCCGGAAGGCGAAGAGCTGCGGCCCTATTTCTGCAATCAGGATGGAGAGAATGTTCAGCAGTTCTTCCCGTGTTTTGGCATTTTTGATTTTCCTGAAACGGACATCGGCGGCCTCGGGGAGAGTCCACTCGCCGCCCTGCGCTTCGAAAGCGGCCCTGGAGAGCAGGGTGGCAAGTTCGGCGGTTCTGAAACGGAGGAATTCAATATCTCCGGGAAGCAGCAGATCCTTGAGGAGTTTTTCTCCCTGCTGGTGATCTCCCCGTTTGATGGCCGCCAGGAGGGAGCGTTCAAGGCTGAGGGGATATATGTCCCCGGAGCTTCTGGGAGGGCTGACGGAATTTTCAGGCCTTTCGGCGGGTTCCGTATTGCCCTGGGCTGATATTTCTTCCGCGCAGAGTCTCAAAAGCCGGGCCTGATCCTTTGCAACGGCAAGACTCCGTGCCGGGATGGTGTCCAGCATGGAAAGAATCTCTTCCCCGGACATGCTGCCCTTACAGTAGTCGTACATTTTTTCGGCAACCGTCTGTTTATCGGTACCGATTACCATTCCGGCCCTCAGAAAGCCGGCGGAACGGTTGCCGAGGCGAAGCGGACTCGTCCAGAAAAGGAAACCAAGATTGCAGAGATAAATATAGGAACCTCCCCTGCACCGGGATTCGGCGGCAGCCTGGACATGCATGGCAGTACAGGGATATTCATGCTCTTCCCAGCTTTTCTTTTCCGAATAGCGTTTGCAGAATTCGCAGAAAGAGACATTTCTTTTATAATCGGCCTCTTCAATAGCCTGCCCATCCTGATCGAGAACCGATACCGTGGAGTCGGTGGCCTTCTGATATTGCTCCAAAAGTTCATAGGCCCTGTGTTGGAGGAGGGTTATTTCCCGCCGCTGAACGATGCCGCCTGTAAAGGCGCCCGAGCTTCCCCCATCTTTATCAAAAATTTCTTTTCTCATAATATACATGCTACAAATGAAACGCTGTCAAACTACACCCTAATGGCTTATTTTTTAACAGAGAAGGCTTTTCCAAAATCAGGGATTTTTACAACACAGGATTCTTTAATATCCAGTAATCCGGCAGAATCATAAGTTGGAACAGCTTCGGATGTCTTTCATTTTTCAGACAAAGAAAGCATAATAGATTTCAATGGAAAAAGACAAGAGCGGATCATTCGTAAAGCTTTCAAATGAAACTGGAAGCTCTTTAAAAACTGAAGTTTTGAAAGAGCTCGATAATCAGAGGCAAAATGAAAGCCCCGAGTCAAAATACCGGCAGGTGGCCAAATTTCTCATCCTTATCGGGAGCGACCGGGGCGCGGAGATCCTCTCCAGGCTTGATCCTCCCCAGGTTGAAGCCATCAGCGCGGAGATCGCTTCAATTGAAAGCATCGGGCCTGAAGAATCCGAGTCGGTTCTTGATGAATTCCGCTCGCTCCTCTCCAATCCCTATAGCGCCCGGGGGGCTCTTTCCGGCGGCCCCGAAGCTGCCAGGCGGCTTCTCTATGCGGCCTACGGGCCTGAAAAGGGAGAAGAGATCTTTAGAAAGGCCGCCCCGCCGGAAAACGACAGCCCTTTCGGTTTTCTTGAGGATTTTTCCGGGGAACAGATAGCCTTTCTTCTCCGGGACGAAGTTCCCCAGGCGGCCTCGCTGGTGCTCTCCCGGCTCAGCCCGGAAAAATCCGCGGCGGCCCTTGCCCAGATAAGCGGGCAGCGGAAACTGGATATTGTTATGCGCATCGCCCGGCAGGGAGAGGTACTCCCCGAGGTGCTCGAAAAAGTGGCGGAGGCCCTGAGGGAAAAGGTCAGAAACATAGGCCGCGACGATTCCGCCTCCGTTGACGGCATGGGAGCGCTGGCGGCCATCCTCAAACAGTCCGATATCAGCTTTGGGGACAAGCTTTTGGACGAACTTTCCGGGGAAGACCCGGATTTGAGCCGGGAACTGAGGGAACGGCTCTACACCCTGGAAGACGTGCTCAAGATGGAGAATAAACCCCTCCGGTTCAAGCTTTCCTCCATGGAAGACAAGGATATTGCCCTGCTCCTCAAGGGCCGCGGCGGGGGTTTTACGGAGAAAGTTCTCTCCAATGTGCCGGCTTCGCGGTGCGCCCTTATCCGGGAAGAGATGGAGATCATGGGCGCGGTGAGGAGGCAGGATGCCGATCAGGCGGCCCGGAATTTCCTCGAATGGTTCCGCAGGGGCCGGGAAGAAGGGCAGATCATCATGCTGGACGATGAAGATGTGATAAAATAGGGTGTAATGTGATGGATACAGACAGACTGTCCCTCTTGCGGGGACTGATACATCAATTTGCCATTTACGGGGATTTTGAGTCCCTTGAAGCCTTCGGATCGGGCCATATCAATAGTACCTTCCGTTCCTCCTGGAATCAGGGAGGGACGAGGCTGCGCTATACTCACCAGCGTATCAACGAAAAGGTCTTTTCCCGGCCGGACGAGGTGATGGATAACATACAGCGTGTTACCCGTCATATTGCGGAAAAGCTCCGCGTGTCAGGCGCGGGAGACATAAGCCGCCGGGTACTGACCGTTGTTCCCTCCAGGGACGGCAAGCCCTGGCTGAGGGATGCCGAGGGAGGCTGGTGGCGGACCTACCTTTTTATCGAGGGAACCCACAGTCTGGAGCTTGCCTCTTCCACAAAAGAAGCGCGGGTATTGGGGAAAAGCGTCGGCCAGTTTCAAAAACAGCTTGCCGACCTTGGCGGAAAGCGGCTCTACGAGACCATACCGGATTTTCATCACATGGAGAAACGCTACCGCCGCTTTTACGAGGCTGTACACAAGGACGTTGCCGGACGGAGGAAGGAAGCCGGGCCCGAAATTGCCTTTATGAGAGAGAACGAGGAACGGGGTGCCATCCTGATCCGCTCTCTCAAGGACGGTTCCATCCCCGAGCGGATCTGCCACAATGATACCAAGATGAACAACATTTTAATCGACGATACCGATGGAGAAGTCCGTACCGTAGTGGATCTGGATACGGTGATGCCCGGAACGAGTCTTTTCGATGTGGGGGATCTTATCCGTACCGTGGCTGCCAGGGCGGAAGAGGATGAGCGGGATCTTTCCAGGGTTGAATTTGATACGGCCTTTTTTGAGGCCCTGCTGGACGGGTATCTGTCCGAGGCTTCGGAGTTCCTGGAGAGCGAAGAGCGGAAGCTTCTTGCCGAATCGGGCCGGAGTTTTGCCCAGATCATGGGCCTTCGTTTCCTTACCGATTACCTTGAAGGGGATCATTACTATCAGATCTCCCGGCCGGGCCACAATCTGGATCGCTGCCGGAACCAGATAGCCCTGATCCGTTCCATGGATTCAAAGTGGGATTCGGCGCTGCAGATTGCCGAAACCCTGGTTAAAAAGTATGTATAGCCGAGGGTGAATCTTCCCGTGCCGCCCTGGGCGGGCTTGAAACCTTTCCCCTGCTGTGCCAGAATGATGTATCCGTGCGAAGCAAAGAAACCCGCACCGATAAAGGAGCATAGTATGAAAAAATCGAAAGCCCCGGACCTTTCTCCCGAGCGCCGCGCCGCATCCTCTCCCATTGTTCGTTGTTCATCAATTGTTGAGTACCCC
>JAIRNJ010000209.1 GCA_031258115.1 Treponema sp.
CCTCCAAAAATCGCCGATCAGGCGATTTTTTACTCTGCAAACTGCCAAAGCAGCCCGTTAATCGTGGTTTTTGCGGTACGAAGTGACGCAAAAACCTACAAGTGCAACAGGCTGCTAGAGCAATGCCGATACTGATAGTATGAGATGCCTTCTCTCAATTACCGCCTTTATTTTTTGCCTTCCTGTTCTGATACATCCACAGGCCCGGGAAGTCCTGCGGGGAGAGGTACGCATAGATGTGGAGCTCCCAAGCCCCCTTTACATGGATGAAGAGATCCCCCTGAGGCCGGACACTTTGAGACGCCGGGCCCTGGAAGAGTCGGCCCTCTACTACGGGGCCATGATCTACGGCTGGTCTTTCCGTTACGAAATCGGCGAAAGGGCCCGGGGCATTGCGGAAGAAATTGAACTTGAAAGGCTGGGAAGCATAGTCTGGGGAGATCCGGCTCTGCGGCCCACGGACGCCCAGCTTCTCGGCAATCAGTTCCTCCTGGGAACCGATTATTACCTCAATGAGGCACAACTGCGCCGAAGGGCCGCATGGAAGAGCGGCGTGGTGCGGAGCATTCAGGGTTACGGCACAGGCCCCCTGGGCGGGCCTGAAAACGAAGAAGGCTGGCTTGCCCTCAAGGAAGAGGCCCTCAAGGATGCGGCACGGGCGGCCCTGCGGGCTTTTCTCCGCGGGCAGGAGCGTAACCGGCCCAAAACCGTGAGCGGTTTTATATGCCTTGCCGCCTTTCCCCGGTACTTTAACGATTCAGGCTATCTGAAAGCCTCGGGCCGCTTTCTGGCGGAAATTACCGAAGTAAAGCCCTTCGCGGCCTGGTAAGCTTAAAGATCTGCGCAGTTCCTAAAACAGCCCCAGGGTTCCGGTCTGCCATTCTTCCCTGGCTTCCATGACGAGTTTCTCTACTTCAAGCCAGGAGCCGGCCCTGGGGCCGGGGAGGCTGCGGTTGGTAGAATTGGTAAAAACTATTGTTCTGCAGCCCTGCTCCCGGAGCCGCCG
Source organism: Treponema sp. (assembly GCA_031258115.1). Taxonomy (GTDB): domain Bacteria; phylum Spirochaetota; class Spirochaetia; order Treponematales; family Breznakiellaceae; genus JAIRNJ01. The sequence goes on from JAIRNJ010000209.1 coordinate 1,007, forward strand.
GACGTTTTCCGGGGAATCGTCGATATATACATGTGCGCCCACGGCGCCCTTGTCATTCATAAAACAGAGATCCCAGTAGGGGATGTCGTAGTTATCCAGCCAGTCCACCGTCTGGTTGATCGATTCCCGGTGGGAATGTTTGATAAAGAGCCGGTGGGTGACGATGCGGATCCTTACCCCTTTGCCGGAAAGTTTGCGGAGTATTGCCGGGGCATGTTCCATGGGCCGCATGTCCCGGAAAAGATTCCGCTGGCTAACGGCAAAACGGTGCAGCCGCTCGTAGCCGCCGAATTCGTCAATACCCCATTCGTCAAGGCCGAAGCTTACTTCTTCGGTGAGGGATTCCAGCGGTTTATTGAGCCATTCCGCAGCAATCCTGCGCAGGGCGCCGTAAAAGTCACCAACAACGCCGTCCAGATCCACGGCGAAAATGAAGCTTGATTCATCCATATAATAGATCAGCCTGTTTCCTTTGACAGTAATACTGCCATACTGCGGGCCTTTACGATATAACGGGTCTGCTGGGGAAGAATCTTTTCCTCTCCCGGTGGGAGAATGTCTTCGGGGGAGGCAAAGCTGGTATCAATGGCCCTGGCCCAGATTCTGCCCCGTTCAGGTTCGTACACCTTGAAAACCGCGGGATCGAGCCCTGCGTTGCACATGATAAAGAAGTCGTTATCATCCCTGTCGGCGCTTATCTCCGCCTTGCTGCCGTCTATCCGCATGGCGATGCAGTAGCCCAGCTTGTCCCAGTCGGGGCTGTCCCCTTTTTCGTCATACCAGGATATGTCGGGTATCGCGTTGTAGTTTCCGTCATGGCCTGTATAGAATTCGGGCCGCATGAAACCGGGATGTCTCAACCGGAAGGCGATTATCTCTTTGACAAAGCGGAAGAGTCCCCGGTTCTGTTCCAGAAGAGACCAGTCGTACCAGGAGATCTCGTTATCCTGACAGTATGCATTGTTGTTCCCCTGCTGGGTACGGCCCATCTCATCTCCCCCAAGGATCATCGGAGTGCCCAGGGAAATCATCATGGTTGCAAAGAAGTTTTTAAGCTGCCGCTGCCGGATCATTTCCAGTACAGGGTCTTTTGTGGGGCCTTCAAAACCGTAGTTGTAGCTGTTGTTGTTGTCCCCTCCATCCCGGTTATCCTCGCCGTTGTTTTCGTTATGCTTATAGTTGTAGGAAACCAGATCTCTCAGGGTAAAACCGTCGTGGCTGGTGATGAAGTTGATCGAATGGAAAGGCTTGCGGCCGTCCCGAAGGTAGAGGTCGCTGGAACCGGAAAGCCGGGTAGCAAGACTGCGGGTCAGTTGGGGATCGCCCCGCCAGTAATGGCGTACATCATCCCGGAAACGGTCGTTCCATTCCGCCCAGCGGCCGCCGGGGAACCAGCCCACTTGGTATGCCCCGCCCGCGTCCCAGGCTTCCGCGATGATCTTGGTGGAACTCAATACCGGATCTTCGGCAATCTTCTCCAGCATGGGAGGATTCTCCATGATGTTTCCCTGTTGATCCCTTCCCAGAATCGAAGCCAGATCGAAACGGAAGCCGTCAACGTGCATTTCCACTACCCAGTAGTGGAGACAGTCCATGATAAAGCTTCGTACCACCGGATGATTGCAGTTTACGGTATTCCCGCAGCCTGAATAGTTCTGGTAGTAACGTTTGTTTTTGTTGAGTACATAGTAAATGCTGTTATCCAGACCCCGGAAAGAAAAGGTAGGCCCCCATTCGTTTCCTTCAGCAGTGTGGTTGAAAACAATGTCCAGAATCACCTCAAGGCCCGCCCTGTGGAGTTCCCTGACCATCTCTTTGAACTCCCTGACCTGTCCGCCGGGACTCTTTTCCGCCGCATAGGAACCCTTGGGGGCAAAGAAGGCCACCGTGGAATAACCCCAATAATTGGAAAGAAACTGTCCCGTCCGGGGATCGCGGCGCATGCCTTCCTTCTCGTTGAATTCCTGAATGGGAAGGAATTCCAGACTCGTCACTCCCAGTTCCTTGAAGAAGGGGATCTTCTCGATCACCCCCTTGAAGGTTCCCGGATGATTCACGCCTGAATTTTCATTTTTGGTAAGACCGCGTACGTGGGTTTCGTAAAGCACACTGAAGCGCAGCGGATAGTTGAGGGGAAGATCCCCCTGCCAGTCAAAGCTGTTATTCACCACGATACAGCGGGGCATGGTATAAAGATCGTCTTCATAGGAAAAGGAGAGATCCCCTGCCGGATCTTCCCGGTTGTAGGAGAGGCAGGGGCCCAGATCCCAGCTGCTCAGATCCGTCAAGGCTTTGGCATAGGGGTCAAGAAGGCTCTTGTGACAGTTAAAACGTAAGCCCTTTTCAGGCTGATAGGGGCCGTCCACGAGGTAGAGGTATAATGCCCCTTCCCTGAGTCCCGGTACAAAACAGTGCCATATATCACCGGTCTTGTTTTTCCGCCGATCCAGTTTAAGTTCCACCCGCGGGCTGTCTGCCCCCTCGTGCTCAAAAAGCACTATGGATACCGATGATGCATTACGGGAAAAGAGTGAAAAATTCACCCCTTCGCTGTCCGGTTCGGCTCCCATGGGCAGCGCCTTTCCCGTCTCAAGGCTGTAATTTCCAAAGGACATTATAGAAGTATATATGAAATTCCCAAAAAATTCAATGATTCCGTCCGCCGCGGAAGAGTTCTACGAATTCTGCGGGGTAGATGTCCACGGCCCCCAGATCGTATTTATAGGGCAGGGGCATCCCCAGATCAAAGAAGCTGAAGCCGGAATCCTCAAGCCAGCGGCTTGTCAGAACAAGCTGTACAGTTCCCGCATTGTCTTCGTCATAGTAGCCTGAGTAACTGGTATAGATCCTGCCCGAAACTATGCCGAACTCTCCGGCGGCAAGTCTACCGTCACGGTACAGGGCAAAGGAAAAGGGGCGGACTTGAGGATCCTGCAGGAAGCGGAGCTGTTTTATTACCTTTACGAGCGGCGGGGTGAGCCAGTCGTCTCCGTGGATTTCAACACAGCGGTCAAGAATCGTTTCAAAGCCGGCGTCCGGCCGCAGTTCATAACGGGGCAAAAAATGGCGTATGGATTTTTTGACATGAAGCCTCTCAAAGAACAGGGCGGAACGAAGCAGATGAAGTTTGGGAAGGAGAATATACTCGCCGTCCTCCATTTTCATTGACATAACGAGAAAACCCGCATCCATCAGGCGGGCGACAAACCGGGGATCGGTCTCAAGTGAAATACAGAATTCTTCGCTATAATCCGTTGCCAGCATGGCGTCTACCACGGCATCACAGTCATCCTCAGGGCCGATAAAAATATGGCCTGAAAGGGTATAGCGGAGAGGATACGGCATTATTTTGACAGTATAGCATTATCCTGCAGTCTTTGTCAGAATGATAGCAGCAGTCTGTCTTTATGGGCAGACACTGGAGTTTCCTGCAAAATCCGGCTGGTTTTGCCGAAGCTCCGCTCTAGCTCCTTTCAAAAAAAGTTATTACAATCGAAGCTGTTCCAAAACTAACCGAGTTTTGGAACAAGCTCAATCTTTTCAGGATAAAATCTTTGATCAAAGAAAAATCGTTTTATGCAACCTTGATAAAACTTGCCCTGCCCATGGCTTTGCAGAATCTTATCACCTTTGGGGTTGCCCTTGCAGACAACTTTATGGTGGGTTCCCTGGGGGATCTTTCACTCTCCGGGGTTTTCATTTCCAACCAGGTACACTGGCTCCTTCAGATGCTCAGCGCGGGCCTCGGGTCGGCCATGGTAGTGCTGGCCGCCCAGTATCTGGGCAGGGGGGATACCCGGAATGCCAAGGTAGTGATTTCCATAGCGATGAAACTGGGATTTTGCGTGGGGATCTGCTTTACCGTCGCGGTGATTCTCCTGCCCCGGCAGATCCTGGGACTCTTTACCCGCGACGAAGCGGTAATTGCCGAAGGAATGAAGTACATCGGCATCGTCTGCTTTACCTATATTTTCTTTGTGTTGAACCAGGTGTTTCTGGCGGCCCTGCGCTGCGCGCAGAACACCCGCATCGGCTTTATCAGTTCCTTTACCGGCTTCTGCATCAATATTTTTTTGAACTGGACGCTGATCTTCGGAAACCTGGGTTTTCCCGCCCTGGGAGTCCGGGGGGCCGCCATTGCCACCCTCATCGCCCGCATGGCGGAAATGCTGGTGAGCCTTGTCTACTTCCGTTTTATGGACAGAAACCTTCTCTTCCGTTTTGTTGACCTGGGGCTCAAAACCCCCGGCATGGTCAAAGACTTCTTCCGCTACGGCTTCCCGGTAATTCTGGGCGATATATTCTGGGGCATTGCCGGTTCAACACAGGTAGCGATTCTCGGCAGGCTCGGCTCCGAGATCCTGGCGGCCAATACCATTGCAGCCAATCTTCACCAGCTCTTTGGGGTGGTGGTCTATGCCATTGCAGGCGCTTCGGGGGTGATCATCGGCAGAACCGTAGGCGGCGGAGATGTTTCAAAGGTGAAGGAATACGCGGGAACACTGCAGGTGATCTTTATCTGCTTCGGCCTTATTACAGGCATTGCGATCTTCTTTGCCCGTTCGGCAATTCTGGCATCAGGCTTCCCGAATATTTCCGGGGAGGCTCACCGTTATGCCCTGCAGTTCCTCATCGTCTTTTCGGTAACCATCGTAGGCACCTCCTACCAGATGTCGGTACTCACCGGTATTGTCCGGGCAGGAGGCGCCACCAGCTTTGTGCTGATCAACGATCTTATCCATGTGTGGCTCATCGTGATCCCTTCGGCGCTGCTTTCAGCCTTTGTGTTTCACTTTCCGCCGGTGGTTACCTTTGCCTGCCTTAAATCCGATCAGATCCTCAAGTGCTGGGTAGCGGTAGTAAAGCTCAACCGCTGGAACTGGATGAAGAAACTGACGCGGGATGCGGCCTGAACGCTATTTCCCCTTTTCTGTTTTTTCCGTGACCGTTCCCCGGCTTGCGGGGAAGATAAGATTGAGGATGATCCCCACCACCGTGGCAAGGGCCACGCCGGCAAGCTGGAACTCTACCCCTTCCGTTACCGCAAAGGCAAGCCGTCCGCCGCCGATGCCGATGACGAAAATCACGCTGGAAATAGTCAGATTCCGTTTGTCCTTGTAATCAACCCCGCTTTCAACGATTGTACGCAGGCCGCTTGAGGCGATTATCCCGAAGAGGAGCATGGAGATGCCTCCCAGCACCGGTGTGGGAATGGTCTGGATGAGTGCGCCGAACTTGCGGAAAACCGACAGTATTACTGCGATTACCGCCGCCCCGCCGATAACCCATACCGAGTATACCCTGGTGATGGCCATGACGCCGATATTCTCGCCGTATGTGGTGTTGGGCGGCCCTCCCCAGAATGCGGCCCAGGCGGTTGCAATGCCGTCGCCGGCCAGGGTGCGGTGAAGGCCGGGGTCTTTATAGAAATCGTATCCGACTACCTTGCTTGTTACCAGGGTATCACCCAGGTGTTCGCAGATTGTAGCCAGGGAAACGATTATGAAGGTAAGACAGGGGACAAAGGCAAAGCTGGGAATACCGAACCTGGGCAGTCCGAACCATGCGGCGTCTTTTATCACCTGAAAATTGATGATCGCATACGCGGGGAAAAAGAGTCCCATGATCAGGGTAAAGAGATAACCTGCCACAAGACCGATAAGGATCGGAATCGTGCTGAAAAAACCTTTAAGGAAGATGTTGGCCGCCACAGTTATACCGAGAGTTACCGTGGCAATGGAGAGGTATACGAGGCTGTAGTTCCCTGTGCTGTCGTTCATGGCCATGCTCATGGCGGTGGGAGCCAGGTTAAGGCCGATCACCACAATTACGCTGCCGATTACCACCGGGGGCAGGGCCTTGTCCAGCCAGCCCGTCCCGGCAAAACGGATGATGAGTCCCACGATTACATAGAAGACGCCGGCAGCCGCAGCTCCGCCCAGAGCATAGGGGAGGCCGTGGCTTGCGGTAATGGCGATGAGGGGCGGGATAAAGGCAAAGGAGGAACCCAGGAAGGCCGGTACCTTTGCGCCGGTACAGAGGATGTAGATCAGGGTGCCTGTGCCCGCGGTAAACAGGGCCGCCGCAGGATCAAGGCCCGTCAGAATGGGTACCAGAATGGTAGCTCCAAACATGGCAAAGACATGCTGGACGCTTAAGGGTATCCAGTGGCCCAGATTAGGCCTCTCCCGGGGCCCCCAATGCATGGTTTGAGTCATAAAAACTCCTTTTTATTGAAAAAATTGATTCGCAGGCCTGGGTTCATACCCCGGAGCTTGCTCCGGTTTCAATTTCATAACAGGTTTCGTTTGCAGGCATGAACCCAGGCATACAATCCATACCTTATAGAACGAAGATACTCAGGAGCTTGCTCCTGGGTTCTTCATTTTTATTCCGGAAAGGAACCTTCACCTTCGCTTTGCCGCGGTTCGGCGGAGGATTCCGGAGGAACCATTTTATTATATACCAGGCTGAACATTATGGATAGTATTGAATCATGTCTGCCATTGTCCTTGCCTCAATCAACGCCAAATGGATACATCCCAGCCTGGCCCTCCGTCTTCTCAAGGCAAACCTGGGGGAACTGGAAGAACACTGTGAGATACTGGAATTCGCCCTCCGTCAGAGCCAGGATGAGCAGCTTGAAGCCATTCTTGCGGCAAGACCCCGGATTCTCGGCCTCTCGGTCTCAATATGGAACCACCGGCCGACACTGGAACTGCTCAAGGCCCTGGAAGCGGTATCCGGCGCAAGGCCGGACTCTTCCGCCCTTCCCCTTGTTGTTCTGGGCGGGCCTGAAGTCTCCTTTCTGCCTGAAAACGCGGAGATCTTCTGCCATGCCGGCTACGTGGTTCGGGGTGAGGGAGAACAGGTCTTCCCTGTGTTATGCGGCGATATTCTTGCCGGCAGGAAACCCGCGGAGAAATTTATCCACGCAGAACCGGTAGATATAACTTCACCCCTCTTCGATTCTGCGTACCGGCTCTATACGGATGAGGATCTTAAACACAAACTCTGCTATGTGGAATCCAGCCGGGGCTGTCCCTTCGGCTGCAGGTTTTGCTTAAGCCCCGCAGAAAGCCGGGGCAAAGTCCGGGAATTCCCCCTGGAACCCTTTCTTGCAAACATGGAAAGCCTGCTCCGCCGGGGCGTAAAGACATTCAAATTTCTGGATCGCAGTTTTAATGTCAATATTGCGAGGGCCGTCAGTATCATTGAATTTTTCCTTACGCATACGGATGAATTTTCGGAGATTCATTTTGAGATGGCGCCTTCCCTCTTCCCGCAGGAACTTGTGGAGGCGATGAGCCGTTTTCCGCCGGGGAAGCTGCGTCTTGAGATAGGCATTCAGACACTCAACAGTAATACTGCGGCAATTATTAACCGGGCCGGGAATACGGAAGAAGGGCCTGCATGCCTCCGCATGCTCCGGGAAAAAACCGGGGCGCTTATCCACGCAGACCTCATCGCCGCACTGCCGGGGGAAGATTTTTCTTCCTTTGCGGCAGGATTTGACCGGCTCTGGCTGGCCCTGACTGAAGGCTCCCTTTCCGCCACAGGCTTTGAAATTCAGCCCGGCATATTGAAGCTGCTTCCCGGTTCCTCCCTCGCCCGCGATAATGCACAAGCCGCCGAAGGTTCATTAAATACCGTGCAGCGGCTTCAAATACAGGCAACTTCCTTACGCTCGCAGAGCGAAGGGACACATCCATACGGCATGCATTTTCGGACGGAAGCGCCTTACGAAGCCGTTTCCACGGCGGCCCTTTCGGAAACAGAACTTGACGCCATCAAAAACTTTGCCCGCTTTTGGGAACTTATCGTAAACCGCAGCCCCTTTCCCGATCTTGTGCCTCTTCTCTTTCCCCCGGGCAGGCCGGTCTTTTACCATTTTATGGAACTCAGCCGTTTTCTCCTTGCCCGTTTCGGCCGAAACTGGGGTATAGACCGGAAAGACCTGCGTAACGCTCTGGAAGATTTTTGTTCCCTCCCTTCTTCCGTGCCTTGAGGATACGCCGGGAAACTTCAGTTTCCAAACAAGCCTAATCTATCCCGATTGATAAACATATTGTCTCGTTGTCATATATTTTAAAAGGTATGCAGATCAACCGTTCTCTCTCCGTCGGCCATACCACAAAATGGGCCATTTTCTTGATTACCCTGGGTAATGATATTTTTAACTGATATTCATCCTCCAGCTCTTTTTTTATATTCCCTGCTATAATGTTTATAATTTCTCCTATTGCATCTACCACCTCATCATCCAAAAAACTATGATGTCCTCCTGTCAGATAATTGGTTATTTTAATCGCCGTTACGCTTTTCATTGATATTACCGCCAAACCGTGTGCACTGCCTGACATTGTAATGATTCCGCTTATTTCCCATTCCTGAAATTCTTTTTTTGATATGAACATGACTTTGTCTGCCGTTATGTCACAGGCGGCAAATTCCTTGAATACCATAGTACAGACTTTTATAAAACTATTTATATAGTCAAGCATCATTTCCTCCATAAAACAGAGTTTATCCATAAGGCAGACACATTATGAACAAACCCTGCTTATACAACATTCTGCCCATAAAGCCGGTTACTTTATATACCGGCAAACCACCGCGCACAGGCGTTATGCTTATTATGGTTCATTCAATGTCATTTGATCAATGACCCCGCTCTTCAGGGCCCGGCGCTCGATATTCCCCTCCGGAAATCATCAGCCTGTTTTCGGATATGCTTGATATAGAGATCGCTGTTTGCCCAGTAATAGGCAAAGGCAAGAAGGTCAACGGAGGCTGAGGTATAGAATTTGGGTTTGCCGGAATTGTTATGCCAGGATGTGTCCATGCCTATAATCTGTACCGGCATTCTAAAGGCTTTGTATTCCTTCCTGAACTTGAACTGAAAACCCGCGGTAACGGTAAAACTGCCGTAATCTATGCCCTTCCAGTCCTTAAAGCTCAGGTAATTTACCGAAAAAAAGGGACCGCCCAGGATATTCATTTGATCCGGAGATATTTTCTTTGCAAAATGGCCGGTTTTATTGATCAGGTTATAATAGATGCCGAAATTGAGACAGTCCAGGTAATCTTCCAGGTCCCCGTTATCCTGCGGATAGTAACGGTACCTCAAAAGATTTATTTCAAGGCCCAGGCTTGAATCCCTGTGCTCGATGAATATATCGAATATATTGAAAAAGAGATTGATGCTGTTTACATCCAAAGGCAGTGCCAGGCCGATGCCCGCCTCGCCCAGATTCCAGGAATAATAATAATTTCCCGCACGTCTCTTGCCTGTAACGGAAATCGCAGGCTTTCCGGCTGTTTCCGGGGGAGCAGTCCCGGCCGGTTCAAAATATACTTCCGTTTCCCCGGAGAACAGGCCGCTATAGTACATTTCTTTTTTTTGCAGCGTTAATTTCCGCTCGGGGGCAAAAGGAAAATGCAGTTCGCAGTAATCGGGGAAAACGATGTAATTGTCTTCCTCCAGGAGATGCATTATGTATTGATCGCGAAACAGAAAATTTTGCTTTTCTTCGCAATAGAGTGAAAGGGAAACGCATAAAACAAGGACGCCGACAGGAAAGCGCACTAGTCCTGATCCGCAACCTTGAGCCGCATCCGCGCACGCCTCAGGCCGGCCCTGGCATTATCCATTTCAAACTTGAGCATTCCCGATTGAAGGCTCTGTATTGAGCTTTTCATGGCAGCCTGTGCCCGCTCACGGTCTATCTCCTGCGGCCATTCGGCGGCGTCAACCATGAGTATGGTCTTGTGTTCTTTCACTTCGAGAATTCCATCGGTAACGAAGGCGTTTTTCCATTCTCCGTTTTCGTCCTTTATTCTAAGCAGGCCGGTAGAGACCGGCGCGGTGAAGAATGAATGATTGGCATAAACGGTAATTTCCCCGTCAACAAGGCTCACCGTTATTGCCTGTACCTGCCCCGCAAAGAAGCGGCGATAGGGGGTATGTACCTCAAAGGGAAAAAATACAGCCATATCTACTTTGCCTTCTCAAGTACATCTTCAATGGAACCTGCCATAAAGAATGCCTGTTCGGGAACGCTGTCACATTCACCGTCAAGGATCAGCCTGAAACCCCGGACTGTTTCTTTTACCGGCACATAACGTCCCTCTATGCCGGTAAACTTCTCCGCTACAAACATCGGCTGGCTGAAGAAACGCTGTACCTTCCGCGCCCTGACTACGGTGAGCTTGTCTTCCGCAGAAAGTTCATCCATACCCAGAATGGCAATGATGTCCTGCAGTTCCTTGTAGCGCTGCAGTATCTGCTGAACCTGCCGGGCGGTACGGTAGTGTTCCTCCCCGACAACGGCAGGATCGAGAATGCGGGAGGTAGACGCCAAAGGATCCACAGAGGGGTAGATGCCCAATTCAACAATTTTTCTGCTTAATACCGTGGTGGCGTCAAGATGCGCAAATGTGGTGGCGGGCGCAGGATCGGTAAGATCGTCCGCAGGTACATAGACGGCCTGAACGGAGGTAATGGAACCCCTGCTGGTACTGGCGATCCGCTCCTGCAGTGAACCCATTTCATTGGCCAGGGTGGGCTGGTAACCGACTGCGCTGGGAATACGGCCCAGAAGAGCGGAAACTTCCGCCCCTGCCTGGATAAACCGGAATATATTGTCCACAAAGAGCAGCACATCCTGGCCTTCTTCATCACGGAAATATTCCGCCATGGTGAGGCCTGTCAGGGCTACCCTCATGCGGGCGCCGGGCGGCTCGTTCATCTGACCAAAAACCAGAGCCGTCTTGCCGGTAACACCGCTTTCGTTCATTTCTTTCCAGAGATCGGCGCCTTCCCGGCTCCGCTCTCCTACTCCGCTGAAGACCGAATAACCCGAATGTTCGGTAGCGATATTGCGGATAAGTTCCATGATGACGACAGTCTTTCCAACCCCGGCGCCGCCGAAAAGGCCGATCTTGCCTCCCTTGGTATAGGGAGCAATAAGATCGATAACCTTGATGCCTGTCTCAAACACTTCCGTTGCGGGTTTCTGTTCGGCAAAGCCGGGCGCAGGCCGGTGTATTGAAGCATACTGTTTGGCGCTGAAAGGCCCGCCGCCGTCAATCACATCTCCTGTGACAGAAAACATGCGGCCCAGAATCTCTTTTCCCACCGGAGCTCTGATGGGAAAGCCGGAATCCTCCACGGTAAGCCCCCGGGCAAGTCCTTCGGTGGCGCTCATGGCGACACAGCGTACCCGGTTATCGCCGGTATGCTGCAGCACTTCCAGTACCACTTTTCTGTCTCCGGAGACAACAGTGAGGGCATTGAGAATGGGAGGCACCTGTCCCTCTTCAAAGCGTACATCCACTACAGGCCCTACTATCTGTGTAATTACACCACTATTTGCCATTCTCTTTAGCTCCTCTCAATGAACTTGTCCGGAAAACCTGAAATTTCCGAACAGCTCTAATCACTCAATGCGGCCGATCCGCCGATAATTTCCGTCATTTCCTGGGTAATATTCGCCTGACGGGCGCGGTTGTAGTTTATCTGCAGCGTCCCCAGCATTTCTTCCGCACTTTTGCTGGCTTCATCCATGGCTGTCATCCGGGCGCTTTGCTCGCTCACATAGGACTCTACCAGGGAACCGTAGACGATCCCCTTGATATAGAGGGGAACCAATGCGTCAAAAAGTACCTTCTCCGACGGAAGAAATTCAAAGTGCAGTTCCTCCCGTTCCCGGCCTTCCCGGGCGGCAAGTTCCTCCTGCATCTTCTCCTTGTTCAGGGGAAGAATCTGCCGTTCCGTAGGCAGCAGTTTTATTGTCGAATACATGTGGGTATAGATAATGTGTACTTCGTCAAAGACGCCCCACAGATACTGCGAGACAATGTAGTCTGTAATTTCCCTGGCATCCTCCACCACCGGCATCCGGGAGCGGAAGGAAAAATTCTCCAGAATAAGATACGGCGAATGAACAAAGTAACGGTAACCAATGGAACCGGTCAGAATAAGGAGGGGGTTCTTCACTTTTGCGCAGAGTTCGTTCACCCGGCGGCAGATATTGGCGTTGTAACCTCCGGCAAGACCCTTGTCGCTGGTCACCGCAATAACGGCAGTATGGTAAGCCCTGTTCCGGTCCGCATGGCGGAAGAATTGACTTTCCACCTGTTTTGTGCCGCTGAAAATATCGTACATGGATTTCTGAATCCGGGTAAAGTAGGGTTCCGTATCCTCAAGCACCCGCCTGCCCTTGCGGAGCTTGGCGGTAGAGATAAGGTTCATCGCCCTGGTAACCTGCAGTGTCTGTCTGATCGCCTTCATTCGCAGGCGTACATCCCGTAAATTAGACATAATTAACGGACACTCTCTTTGTATGCTTCAATGGCCGCGGAGAGTTCCTGTTCGTTTTCCGCGGTGAGTACGCCACTCCCGGCGATGCTCTCCAGAAGTTCGGCAGATTTAAGCTTAAGAGATTCCAGATAAGCTTTTACAAAAGAGGCGACTTTTTCGGCAGGAACATCCATCAGATGTCCGTTCACCGCAAGAAAGAGAATCACCACCTCTTCCTCCATGGTGTAGGGCCTGAACTGGGGCTGCTTGAGAACCTCCATGAGCCGCTCTCCCTGGGAAAGCTTGTCCTGGGTAGCCTTGTCAAGATCGCTGCCAAACTGGGCAAAGGCGGCCATCTCCCGGTACTGGGCCAGATCGAGACGCAGGCGGCCCGAAATTTTTCGAATAGCCTTGGTCTGCGCCGAACCGCCTACACGGCTTACCGAAAGCCCCACATCAACCGCCGGCCTGAAGCCCGCATTGAAAAGCTCTGAATCGAGAAATATCTGGCCGTCGGTAATTGATATGACATTCGTGGGTATATATGAGGAAATATCTCCTGCCTGGGTTTCCACAATGGGAATGGCGGTAATAGAACCGCCGCCGCGCTTCCCGGAAAGTTTTGCCGCCCGTTCAAGAAGCCGCGAATGGAGGTAGAACACATCCCCGGGGAAAGCCTCCCGGCCCGGAGGTCTGCGGAGAAGCAGGCTGATTGTCCTGTAGGCCACGGCATGCTTGCTCAGATCGTCATACACAATCAGTACGTCTTTTCCCTGATGCATGAAGTGTTCCGCCATGGCTACCGCCGAATAGGGAGCCAGATACTGAAGTGCCGCCGAGTCGGAGGCGCTGGCAAGGACTACAAAGGTATAATCCATGGCGCCGGCCTTTTCCATGTTGTGGATTATGGCTGCCACGCTGGAAGACTTCTGACCGATGGCGCAGTAGACGCAGTAGACGCCCTTGCCCTTCTGGTTGATAATCGCATCCACGGCAAGAGCGGTCTTCCCGGTCTGCCGGTCGCCGATAATAAGTTCCCGCTGGCCCCGTCCCACGGGAATCATGGCGTCAACGGAAAGGGCGCCGGTTTGAAGGGGAGTATCAACGCTGCCCCGGTCAATAACAGAAGCGGCCGGAGCTTCCACAGGAAGCCATGCTTCCTGAATGATGGGCCCCTTGCCGTCTACCGGCTCGCCCAGAGGATTCAGCACCCGGCCCATAAGGGACATTCCGGAAGGTACGGAAACAACCCGGCCCGTACCTTTGACCTCTTCACCAGCCTTCACCAGGGATTCTCCGGAGAGAAGCACACAACCTACCCTGTCTTCCTCCAGGTTGAGAACGATCCCCGTGGCCCCGGAACTGAACTCCACCAATTCTCCGTAAACAGCTTTTTCAAGACCGTACACACTGGCTACCGCATCTCCCACCTGAACTACTATTCCCGAAGAATCGGTAGAAGCTCTACCCTCCCAATGCTGTAACTCTTCCTGTAAAACCTTGGTAAGGTCTCCAAAATTCACCATGATAACCTCTATTTCGTGTCTGTCTATAATGTAGACACATTATAGACAGACTACCTTAAAAACCGCATTTGCGTATGCAAATGCAAGGTCTGTCCACAAAGTAACCGACTTTGTGGACAGACACTATTTCGTGCGGTCAAACAACCGCCCTGTGGAATCGAACAGGAAGCAAAGCTTCATGAATGTCCTCCAAGGTCCCGTTTCATTCTCTTCAGGGCCCCGCTAAGACTGGCGTCAATTAAAAACCCCGCGGCCCTGAGCCTGTAGCCTCCCAGAAGCTCCGGTTCAAGCCGCCCTTTCAAACGGATGCTTTTGGCGCCGGTCCTCCGTTTCAGGGCCTCTTCGGCTTCCCTCATGAATGGCTCCTCCGGTTTCACCGCATACTCAAGGAGCCCCTGAAGGGTTCCCTGCCGCCTGTCGATACAGACCTCAACAGCTTCAATAAGCCGGTCAAGCTTAGCCAGATGACCATGCAGTACAACCAGGGAAACAAACCGGCAGCTTATTTCAAAACTCCGCTCATGTTCAAAACCGGTTTTTTTTCCGGCACTGCGGATCATCGCCTCAAGACGCCGGGCCGCCAAAAGACCGGATACCTTTCCGGGAATCGTTTTCACGATGAGGGCAAGCGCCATAAGGGTTTCAAGACCCGCCTCGGCTTCTTCATCCAGCACATTTACAAAGGCGTCCGCCCAGCGCTCAGGAACGAACATCAGGTCTCCCCAGTTCCTCGATCAGTATCCGCGCATATTCCGCTTCGTCCCCGCCCTTGAGTTCCCGCTTGAGGAGCCGTCCCGAAGCGGCCACCACCAGGGCGGCGGCTTCAGCCCTGAAGAGGGCAACGGCGGCCTGGCGTTCCGCTTCAACCTGTTTGCGGCCGTTGGACACAAGAATTTCCGCCTGGACTTTCGCTTCGGATAATATGACATCAGCCTGCTTTTCCGCTTTTTCCCGCGTACTTTTAAGAATCTTCTCCGCCTCAAGGGAAGTCTGCTTAAGCTGAGCATCCCGCTGTGCAAGGAGCATTTTAGCCTGGGCCTTTTCCCGCTCCGCATTGGCAAGAGCTTCCTCTATCTTCTTTGTCCTGGCCTCCATGAAGCTGCTCACCGGCTTGAAGAGAATCGCCCTGAGTATAAAAAAAAGAATCCCGATGTTGATGATCGTGATGAGGAAGGTAACTGCCGAAGGGCTGATCATCTCTTATGCCTTGGTAAAGATGAGAATTGCTACCACGAAGCCGTAAATGGCGGTGGCTTCCGCAAGTGCGATACCGAGAAAGAAGGCGGTCATGATCTTCCCCGAAGCCTCAGGCTGCCGGGAAATTGCCTCGGCTGTCCGTCCGGTAGCAATGCCGATGCCGATGCCTGCACCAAGACCTGCCGCTACCGCAATGCCTGCCCCGATCAAAAACAACAAACTCGTTTCCATAATAATCCTCCGCTATAAAATCTTTTTACCGGGCTTGTTCAGTTTCGGAACAAGTTCAGTAATCCAAGATTGCTGTTCCAAAATTATGATCCTGCCGGATCACTGGATTTAAAAATCCTCGATTTAAAAATCCTCGATTTTGGGACAGACTCTAACTATTCGGGAACCTCCACCGCTTCCGCCACAAACAGGGTTGTCAGGAAGGTAAATACCACCGCCTGAATAAGGCCGTCGAAGAAATCAAAGTACAGGGAAAGGAACACGGGCACAACGACCGGTATGGGCAGTGCATGTTCAATCAGCAGCATGATCACATAGCCTCCGAGAATGTTCCCGAAAAGCCGCAGACAGAGGGACAGGGGCCTGATGATGTACTCCAAAAGGTTAAAGGGAAGCATCATGGGCACCGGATTGAGCAGATTCCGCGCCCAGCCTTTGAGCCCCCGCGCCCGGAGGCCGCCGAAGAACACGATGAGGATTGAAATGAGGGCCAATGCCGCAGTCAGGTTGATATCCCTGGTGGGCGGCTTGATGACAAAGAGCGGCTCCATGTTGAAGGCCGAAATCGCCATGGGGGAAACCGCGGGAAGAATATTGGCCACAAGAAGGAAGAGAAAAACCGTCCCGATATAGGGGCCGTATATTTTTGCCCGGTGACCGAAGTGGTCTTTTGAAAAGTTGTCGAGAAATTCAATGCCCAGCTCCAGAATTGCCTGAGCGCCCCTGGGTATCTCTTTTAGCTTTCTGGTAAGGACGAGGGATGCAATAATGAGGACGCCCATAACCACCCAGGAAATGATGACAGTCTCGTTGATATCTATGGAAACAAGCTCCATGCCCAGGATATGGACAGGCCTGGAAAGGGGAACCGAGATGATGGTTTTAAACTCTTCCAAGGATTCTTTTATTTCCATAAATTATTTCCTTGCTAATCTTTTTTGAAGAAAAAGTCATCTTTGAAGTACTTTTTCAGCAGATCTTCGGAAACCTTGTCGGAACTGCTCATACTGGTATAGGTAGCTTCAAGAAAACCTTTGGTGGTATAGAAACTTCCCAGAAGAAAAAACTCCGATATTCTGGTAATTACATCCATGGCCTGGTACATCCGTACCGGATTCTCCGGCGCATACTCGGTCATTATGAACTGAATCACTACCTGTTGGGCCAGGTTGCATGCATAGATCACTTCGGAAACAGGAAAACCCTCCTTCATGCGCGCTTTCCCCAGCTTTACAAAGAAGTCTCCCACCTCCGAGCGATCCAGTCCCCGATCAAGAATACGGGCCAGCAGGGGATAAAAGACGGCATCCGCCAGGATCAGCGCTTCATCACTCATCATATTGTAATGCTTAAGCTGAGGATTCTGGCGAATTTTTTCCTTCCAACGGAGGGCAAAATCACGACTCCTGAGAGTAAGAGTATCAATGATATTGTGATCAATCATAACAACTATAGTATAAAGCAATTGGGGATTTATTCCAATAGGCGCCGGAAACCGGAAAAGACGCCTTAAGCGGTTATTGTGCGGAAAATTGAAGTTTCTAAACAATTCCGGTATATACCAGGGCTCCGCTCCTGGGGTCCCGTTCAGGATCGAATGGAGCATTGCAGAGGAGGAGGCCGCCTGATTCAAGGGCTCCCGCGGCCGGGCCTTTTACCAGAACAAGGCCCTGTTCCCCGCAGGCATATCTCCCCCGGGAAGGACCGGCGGGGAAACTGTCCGAAAGGATTCTGAGCCGGCGCCGCTTTCCGTCCGATATGTTTTGCCCGCTGCTATCCGCCCCGGCTCCTGTTGCCCTGTCCCGCAAGGCTCCGGCAAAAAGGAAACTTAAAGTTGCCCTGTCTTTTGGGAGTCCTGCCGCAGCGGAGAGTTTCCGCAGGGCCGCCGGCGCATCACCCGTGGCAAAGGCAAAGTGACACCATTTTGGTGTCACATGACACCATTTTGGCTCCGTATAACTCCATTTGGGCGTCATGTGACTTGATTCGTTACGGAGGGTACATGCCCCGTCCGCCTGCGGCGGGGTTGTTGATTTCCGAAGGGAGGCATTTATTTCGCCGTGTCCCGGCAATGTGTTCTGACCCTTGTTTCCCGGCAGGGGACAGGCCGCGCTGTGGACGCAGGGGGCAAGGGGATGGCGGCCCGCCTCAAGGAATGCCGTTCTGAGAGCGGCTATAAATTCCCCGGAACGGGGCACGCCGGGTTCTACAACAAGAACACTGCCTTCCCTATCAAGCAGCGGGGAGAGAAACCTCACCCGTTTTTTTGCCGCTTCCGTCAGGGATACTGCATGGGGTATCCCCTGAATAAGCTCATTAAACACATTCACTGCGCTTACAAGTTTTGCGGGCCTGCCGTATATACGCGTTCCGTCAATGGAACCCCGGATGGTTTTGATCTTCCAGGGGCAGGAGGCGTTGTTTTTATCTTTCCCGCTCAGGACGCCAAAAAATTTAAGCCCTGCTTCCAGTATTGCGGAAGTCTGGTCAAGGCAGCGAAACTCCAGCGGCAGTTCACGGAGATCGGGCCTTGCTATCCAGAGGGCGGCGGCAAAGGTAAGGGGGCCTGCTCCCAGATCCGTAACGGCGTCGCCTGCTTCAAGGCGCAGCGGTAATGCGGGAAGAAGGCGGCAGAGGCGGTAGAGATTCCAGGGAAAGAAACAGCGCAGGTATGCGGAAAGAAGATTGGGACGCCCAAGGTAGGAAGAGCTCCGTTCCCCCCGGGCCGAAGTAAGCAGGCGGGAAAGTTCCGCAACATCGGCAGGCAGCCCTGCCCTGTGGCGGCAGGGAAGCGGGAAAGTTTTTTCGATCAGCGCAGGAACACTGTCAAGAATACTGCGGATCTCTGCCGTAAGGGGCGGAAAGAGATTCACTCTTCTTCTTTTTCCCCCGGAACCGAAAAATAGAGATCCATCAATTCGTTACGTAAGTTGGAAACCAGGGCATGGAGATCTTGACTCTCCCCGGACAATTCCCGGTAGAGTTCCTCCCTGGCTCCTTCAACAGTAAACTTTCTCTCGTAGAGAAGGTACTTGAGCCGGATAAAGATCTCCACATCCCGTTCGGAGTAACAATGCCTGCCTCCGGAATTCCGTTTTGCCTGAATAAGGGGAATTTCCTGTTCCCAGTAACGAACCACGTAGGGTTTTACATTGAGAAGACGGGCAACTTCTCCGATGGCGTAAGACTTCACCGCTTTTCCCCTGCAGTATCCCCGGCGGATGAACGGATCTCTATCTTCAGGGGGATGAGGGAAAAACCCAGATCCCGCCGTATCCGGTTTCTGAGGTATGAAACATAAGCCTCACCCACCGCTCCCGGACGCGACACGAAGATAATAAATTTTACGGGGTTTTCCGAACTCTGTACCGCGTACTTTACCTTGAAGCGGGTCTGCGGGCCTGAAGGCGGCGGATTTTCTTCAAGCCAGCGGCCCAATGCCCGGTTAAGTTCGCCGGTTTCAATATGGATATTAAGCTGTTTATACATTTTTATTGCGGTATCAAGAAGCTTGTCCACGCCGGAACCGTCAAGAGGAGAGCCTTCGCCCTGCCGGGCCCGGTTGAGCGTTCCAATCGAACTTAAAGCAACGATGGGAGCGAACTCCATCTGACCAAAGAAGAAATGAATCCTGTCGCAGGCCGCCTGGAAAGTATTTTTTATCTGCGGCATGGTATCCCACTTGTTAAGCACCAGGATGATCCCCCGGCCTTTGTCATGGGCAAGGGCCGCAATCTTCTTGTCCTGATCGCTTAAGCCTTCAAGGGCGTCGATCAAGAGAAACACAATATCCGCACTGTCAATGGATTTAATTGCACGGTTCACCGAATAGTATTCAATATTTTCTCTGACTTTGCTCTTGCGCCTGATGCCTGCCGTATCAAGCACCAGAAATTCCCTCCCCTTCCAGGAAAAACTGCCTTCCACCACATCCCGTGTGGTACCGGGAATATCGCTGACAATGGAAGCGGCGCTGGCCGTCAGCCTGTTTGACAGGGTGGATTTGCCGGTATTCGGCTTGCCCAGCAGGGCAATGCGGATGGGCCTTGAGGCGGAATCATCAGTCTTGAGCTTTGAAAAATCAAGGCGGGAAACAATATCATTTTCAAGTTCGGTAATGTTGTCGCCATGTTCCGCAGAGATCATGTGGATTTTTTCAAAGCCCAGAGAAAGAACATTCCAGGCTTCGGCGGCAAGCCTTCCCCCTTCGGTCTTGTTCACCGCCACAATGAGTTTGTCCTGCCGGGGCCTGAGCAGTTCTATAAACTCTTCATCTTCCGCGGTCAATTCCCCGGCCTCCAGCAGAAGTACTACCAGATCGGAGCGGCTTATGGTTTCCAGAGTCCTGTCAACAACGATACTGTCAAGATCTGATCCGGGATTCCGGGGCTCCCTGGTAAGTTTGAAGCCGCCGGTATCGATCAGCCTGACCGGTCTCCCCGCGATAAGGGCATCCGCCTCCACCGGATCCCGGGTTACTCCGGGCGCAGGATCGGTAATGGCCCGCCGCCTGCGGAGAAGCCGGTTAAAGAGGGTTGATTTCCCTACATTGGGCCGTCCCGCCAGAACCACCCGGGGAAGATTGCAGTACTTCATAGGACTTCGTTCCGTGTTCGATTTAGAGTGAATATGGCTGTCATTTCAGTTTGTATTTTGTCATCCACTCATCAACAAGAACGGCATTCTGTTTCCAGCTCTTGCCCTGCAGGGCTTCTGCGGCCAGACTGCGGCAGCTTTCCATTTCGACAAGACGGATTATCCGTTTTATTGGGGGAATGGCGGAAGCTACCATGCTGAACTCATCAAGGCCCAGACCCAGCAACAGGGCCGTTACAAAGGGATCCCCGGCCATCTCTCCGCACATGGCGGCCCTGATGCCTCTTTCATGGGCGGCGTCGATGGTCTTTTTAAGGAAACGGAGGACTGCAGGATGCACAGGCTGCGCCAGGTAGCTTACCCGCTCGTTGCCGCGGTCAATTGCCAAAGAATACTGGATCAAATCGTTTGTACCTATGGAAAAGAAATCCGACTTTTCAGCCAGAATATCCGCGATCATGGCCGCGGAGGGAACTTCGATCATGGTTCCCGCTTCAATGTTTTCAGAATAGGCCTGTCCTTTCTTGCGGCATTCCGCCTTGGCTTCCTCCAGCAAATGCAGGGCCTGTTCCAGTTCTTCAATTCCCGAAATAAGGGGGAACATGATCTTTACAGTCCCGTATACACTGGCCCTGAGAATGGCCCGCAGCTGCGTCTTGAAAAGTTCCGGCAAAGCCAGCGAAAAACGGATGGCCCTCCAGCCCAGAAGGGGATTCTTCTCGTCGGCCGTGTCATGGAAATCCTTGAGGATCTTGTCTCCCCCGATATCCACCGTCCGTATGGTAACGGGCCTGCCGTCCATGGCTTTAAGAACCCGGCTGTAGGCTTCAAACTGGGTTTCTTCCTCCGCGGACTTGCCGGGAACGATAAAGAGAAATTCCGAACGGTAAAGACCTATGCCTTCGGCGCCGAATCTGCCCGCGTGTTCAGCCTCTTCGGGAATTTCAATATTGGCCTTGAGCACTACCCGGAAACCATCTTTTGTCTCCGCGGGAAGATCCCTCATGGCAAGATATTCGGCGATGAGTTTCTGATCCTCTTTAGCAATTTTTTTTACTTTTTCAATGGCTTCCCTGTCGGGATTCACAAAGACCTTGCCCGTTCCGCCGTCTACCACCAGGGTATCGCCTGAATTTATCTCCATCGTGGCGTTGGAAAGCCCCAGTACCGCGGGAATGCCGAAAGCCCGGGCCAGGATTGCCATGTGGCTCGTCTTTCCTCCCAGATCCGTAACAATACCCTTTACATGATCCCTGCTCATGGTAAGCAATTCGGAAGGCAAAATGTCATGGGCCACGAGGATCACATCCTGCTCAAGTTCGTTTAGATAAACTTTCTTTATAAGAAGCAGATGAGTAAGAACCCGCCGGGATACATCGCTGATATCCACCGCCCGTTCGCGGAATATGGGGTCCGTGGAGGCTGTTATCTTCTGTATAAGATCGTGGGCAATATCCCACACCACCCATTCGGCGTTCTGTAGTGTTTTTTTAAGATGGGCGGCCAACTGTTCCTGAAAATCCACATCCTCCAGCATCATAAGATGAGCTTCAAAAATGGCCGCCTGTTCCTTGCTCATCTCCTGAGTTATCTTCCCCCGAAAAGACTCCATTTCTGCGGCGGCATCGGCAATGGCTTTTGAAAGACGGGCAAGTTCATTTTCGACACCGCTCTTCTTGATGGTATAACGGGGGATCTCCGGCATCCCATTGTCCAGGTAGAGAAAGGCTTTACCGGTAATAACTCCCTGAGAAGCGGAAATTCCTTTGAGCGTTTTCATGTATATAAAAGAATACTCCAAAAGACATACATTTGACAAGTGAGGGCCAGGGCATCGGCATTTACTTTCAATCATCAAAAACAACCGGATTTTAGGAATTTTCGCCACGAACAGACACGAACGGATCGGGAAATTTAGAGAGTTTGTTCGTGTGGTGGTTAAATTTCTTCAACGGTATACTGATTTTCATGGATATCTATTTTAAGATATAATAGGGAAGGAGGCCGATACCCATGGTTGATATTATCATCGGCGATGAAGATGACACTCAGGCGCCGGTGGAGGGTTCCGGTTTCCCGGCCTGTGTTACATGCGCCTATTTTGAGATAACCTGGGATAAGTCTTTTCCAAGGGCATGCAGATTCTTCGGTTTCAAAGGGCAGCATGCTCCTGCCCTGGAGGTACAGAAAACCATAGGCGAAAAAACCTGCCCCGCCTTTCTGCCGAAACATAAAAACAGGGAACCTGAATGAAGATTATTCTTGTTCAGCCGCCTTTTGTGCAGCTCAACAGTGCCTATCCTTCGATTTATTACCTTGGTTCATTTCTTGAAAAACGGGGATTTGAAGTGCTGGCGCGGGATCACTCCATCGGGCTTTTTGAGCGTATCTTCAGCCCCGAAGGTCTGCGGCGGATCTTTGGAGACGCGAGGGAGGTGATTTCGGAACTTGAAGATGAGGGCATACGCCACAAGGCGGAAGAGTTTCTTTCCAGGGAGGATCATTGGGCCGGCTGCATTGAGCAGCTCCTCTCTTTCCTGCGGGGCAAAAACAGGGAATGGGGCCACCTCCTTACCCTGACCAACGGTACGCTTCCCATGGGAAACCGTACCCTGCAGATCCTTCTGGACAGGGATGCGGGATACTATCATCTTGACGCTGACTCAGGCCCCCGGCTTGCAAGCGCTATGCTGGAAGATCTTGTAGAATTTATTACCGCCTTTCTCGATCCCGGCTTCAATCTTGTCCGCTACCTCCAGTCTCCAAGCCCCCTGGGTTTCAGGGATTTCAGGAAAGTAAAGGAAAACCTGGAAGGCTATATTCTAAAAACTTTCTATGAACCCTGGCTTGAGGAGGAGTGGAATGCTCTTGATCGGGGCGAAGCTTCCCTCTTTCTGGGTCTCACCATTCCCTTTCCCGGCTGTCTTCCCGCCGCGCTCACCTGCGCTCATTCCGCAAGGCGGCGCTTTACAGACAGACTTACTGTTGCGGCAGGCGGAGGGTACGTAAACACGGAACTGCGCTTCATGAAGGAACCCGGTTTCTTTGACTATGTGGATTATCTCTGTTTTGACCGGGGTTACGGCTCCTTTGCGGCGGTACTCGATCGGCTTGACGGGCAGGCGGGGGTTAAGCTTAAACATTCAGCCGGACAGGAAACAAGGTTTTCCTCCGTTCCCATCTACAAGACGATCTTCCGGAATGAAGGGGGAAAGCTGATAAATGGCATTAACACTGTTTCTGCCGAATATAAAAAGATTGAAGATGAGGCGGTTTCCGGAAATTTCCCCGATTATTCGGGCCTCGACTTTAGCCGCTATCTTTGTATTGTGGACAGTGAAAATCCCATGCACCGTCTCTGGTCGGATGGACGCTGGCTCAAGGTATATCTCGCCCACGGCTGTTACTGGCATAAATGCACTTTCTGCGATACAACCCTGGATTACATTTCATCCTATATTCCGGTGGACATTCCCAGGCTCTTTGAACATCTCTGTGAACAGGCAAAAAAAACCGGAGTAAGGGGCGTACATCTGGTGGATGAAACGGCTCCTTACCCGGCCCTGATGAAACTGGCCTGCCTCAACCGGGATGCGGGCCGTCCCCTGATTTTCTGGGGCAATATCCGTTTTGAAAAAAGTTTTACCCGGGATGCCGCGGCAATTCTGGCGGACGGAGGCTTAATCGGCGTTTCCGGCGGCATAGAAGTGGCCACCGAAAACGGACTCAGGCGGCTCTGCAAGGGTTTTACCCTGAAAGATCTGGTACAAAGTCTCGCGAGTTTCCGGGATGCGGGAATTCTCTGCCACGGCTACCTTATCTACGGTTACTGGGATCAGGATGAACAGGAGATTCACGACTGCGCAGAAATTGTGTGGCAGCTTTTTGGGGAGAAACTTCTTGATTCCGCTTTCTGGCATAAATTTATTCTCACCCGCCATTCCAGGCTCTATGAAGAATGGAAACACAAAAAACATCCGGCACTAAAGGTGCTGGACGATGTTGACACTTCAGACAAAAAAAACAGAATTTTTGCGCTTAACGATCTTTCCTTTGCGGGGGAAGCGGCCTTTGACCGCTATACCGAGGCGCTGGACGGACATCTCCATGGCTGGCTTTCCGGTTTCAGTCACCGGAACATAGCGGATTACCCGGCGCATTTCTGGAAAACTTCCCCCTCGGTCAGCAAGAGTCTGGTAAAGTTTTATCTGCGGGAGGGAGACGAAAAAGAAAAAATCCTTCACGGTGCTCCGCCGGCAGACGGGAATTCAACAGAGAGACTGCTTTTCCTCGGCAGCAGGCCCTTTATTGAAGGCAGCGCCGGGAACCTTTCCCTAAACTGGAACTGGCGTTCCAGGGACTACAAATTCCATATACCGGAAAAAGGGAGAAACTTCGTTTCAAGAGGAGAACCTTCGTCACCTTGTTTCCCGGCTGAGGATACCCGTTCAACCGTCTTTCCGGGTTTGGCGGAAGAACTGCGGGATCTCCTCATGGAAAGCTCCGGAGGAGAAGGCATGGAAGCGGCGGCGTTTTACAAAAAATTCACGGGGCTTCTCCGGGAGGAAGAGGCAGGGAAGGCCTGGACCCTGCTCCGGAATCATGGACTTGCTCTTTACCGTCAATGATGTGAATATCCCGCCGGGGGAAGGCAATGCTCAGGCCCGCGGATTCAATCCTGTCCTTGATATTCCGCATCTGATCCCAGTAGATATTCCAGTATACGCTGTTGTCTGCCCAGGCCCGCAGACAGATATTCACAGAACTTTCTCCCAGTGACTGTACCACAATCTGCGGCGCCGGACTTTTAAGAAAACGGTCTTCCCCGGCAACAATATCCTGCATCGTTTTGAAGGCTTCATCAATGGAATCTCCGTAGGAAATACCCACCGAAAAATCCATCCGCCGTTTGCCGTTGCGGGTATAGTTCTTGAGGGGAACGCCCCAGATACTGGAATTGGGAGCGGAAATAAAAATTCCGTCCGGGGTTTCCAGTATTGTGGTAAAAAGACCTATTTCCTTTACCGTTCCCATAAAGGCGCCGAATTCAATAAAATCACCCTTGCTGTAACTGCGGAGAAACAGCAGAATGATCCCTGCGGCAATATTGCCGAGCGTGTCTTTCAGGGCTAGGCCCACCGCCACCCCCGCCGCTCCCAGAATGGCAAGAAGACTCGCCGTATTAAAGCCGAAATTCTGCAGGATCATGATAAGACAGATGATGAACAGCGCATAACGCAGGATGATGCGCAGCAGGGACACTACGGTTTCATCAAGGCGGATTCTGCTCTGCATGCTTCTGGCAATGATTTTTTTCAGTGTATGATTTATCACTATTCCTGCTATGATGATGATAAGAGCAACCGCAATCTTTTGTGCCAGAAAAAAAACATCGTTACTGTAGTTGTTCCAGAAACGGCTTATCGTATCGTACATGGCTAACCCCTTCTTTGGAACGGTAATATGCCGCACGGCAAAATCCGACGGGGCTGTCCGGAATTTGCTTAATCCCGTCCGGCCCTGGTATTGCGTACCGTTTAGGCGCCTCAGCGCGCAAGGAGACGGTTCAGCTTCTTCACAAAGTCCGCAGGATCCTTGAGCTTAAGGCCCTCCACCAGCAGGGCCTGATCCAGCAGAACTCCTGCCACATCGGCGATCTCTTCTTCGTCTTCCGTGTTCTTGAGATGCTGCAGGATCGGATGGTCGCCGTTTACTTCCAGGATCGGTTTGATCTCCGGCACTTCGGCCTGACCCATGGCCTTGAGCATCTGGGCCATCTGGATGGAGGGATCGTTTTCATCCGCCACGATGCAGGAAGGGCTGTCGTGGAGGCGGCGGGAAAGTTTTACGTCCTTGACGCGGTCTCCTAGGGCCTTCTTGATCTTCTCGATTACCGGCTTTGCTTCCTTCTCCGCATCCTTGTCCTTCTTTTCGCCGAGTTCTTCGTCCGCGCCTGTCCGGTTTACCGCCTTTAGATCGAAGGAAGGACCTTCGGACTTTCCCGGCTGACGGTAACTGAAGAGGGAGGGAATGACAATGTCATCAATTTCATCATCCATGATCAGGACTTCTATTTCCTTGGCCCTGTAGGCTTCAAGAAGCGGACTGGCCCGGAGTGTTTTTTCGTCTCCGCCGGTAATATAATAGATATTTTTCTGATCGCTCTTCATCCGTGACACATATTCTGCAAAACTCGTCCAGCCTTCCACGGCGGTACTCTTGAAACGTACCAGTTCCTGGAGGGCTTCCCGGTTTGAATAATCCTGGTAGAGACCTTCCTTGAGGGGACGGTTGTACTGAACGATAAACTCTTCCCATTTTTCCCTGTTGTTTTCCGAAAGGGTTTTGAATTCCGAAAGCAGCTTTTTTACCGACGCATTTTTAATGTTCATGAGGATTCTGTTCTGCTGGAGAATTTCCCGGCTTACATTGAGCGGCAGATCCTCGGAATCAATAATGCCCCGGACAAAACGGAGGTACGTGGGCATGAGTTCCTTGTCGTCATCGGTGATGAAGATCCGCTTGACGTAGAGCTTGACTCCCGGCTTGTAATCGGCATGGTACATATCAAAGGGAGCCTTCCTGGGAACATAGAAAAGAGTAATGTACTCCTGGGCGCCTTCCGCCCTGGTATGCACAAAGTGCAGCGGTTCATCGCTGTCATGTCCCAGCTGTTTGTAGAATTCCTTGTAGTCTTCGTCCTTGAGTTCCGACTTTGAACGCCGCCAGAGGGCCGCGCCGGAATTGATCTTGTCTGTTTTCTGCGTACTGCTCTTTACCTTGCCCTTGTCGTCGTATTCGTTTTCTTCGTAACTGAGGTAAATGGGGAAGGCAACATGATTACTGTAACGTTTAATGATGTCTTCGATGGACCAGCGGTTGGCGTATTCGGTTCCCTCTTCACTCAGGTAGAGGATCACCGTTGTTCCCTGGCTTTCCCGGCCGGCGGGGTCTTCCGCGTCAAGAGCTTCAATGTCGTAGCCCTCCTTCCCGTCGCTTGTCCACTTCCACACTGAGTTTTCCGCGGCCTTGCGGCTTATCACTTCAATCCTGTCGGCAACCATAAAGGCCGAATAGAAACCCACGCCGAACTGACCGATAAGGTTCGAATCCTTCTTTGCCTCCTCGGAAAGCTTCTCCAGAAAAACCCTGGTTCCCGAGCGGGCAATGGTACCCAGAGATTCCTCCAGATCCTTTTCGTTCATGCCGATACCATTGTCCGAAACGATTATAGTCGAGGCGCCGGGCCTGTTATCAGCGTCCTTATGGAAGGAAATGTCGATCCGGGGCTCAAAACTGATGCTCTTGTAAGCTTCATCCGCCACGGTAAGGTACTTGAGCTTGTCCAGCGCATCGGAAGCGTTGGAAACCAATTCCCTGAGGAATATTTCCCGGTTTGAATAGAGAGAATGGATGATAAGATGCAGCAGTTTGCTGACTTCGGTCTGAAATTGGTGCTGGGCCATAGAATTCTCCTTTGATTTTTGTATGGTAACAGGTACTGTTTCAAAAATAATAAAAACCGGAAAAAAAGGCAAGTTTTTTCGAAAAGCCTTGTCAGGGCACAGGGGAAATATCCCCTTTGGCGCTCAAGCGGCGGAGGATTCAGTTAAAATGTGACAGGACCAAAATTTCCGGAATATTTCCCGTTTTACCAACGAAATCTAAGAGCCATTCTTGCCCCGAAATAGAGTTTGTTCTCATCATTTATCGGACATTCTATTATCTTATAAAAAGGGCTTTTTATGCCTTTGTCACTGTATGCCCATACTACCGATGGACCGGCCACTATGCTTAAACCGGAAAGTATATTATACCCGAAATATGGAACAATACTTACATAATGCTGAAAATTCCCAATTGCCGCGTAATGCGATGTGATTTCCGGATTTAAATAAAACATTTCACCAAGTTGAATAATTGACCCCAAGCCGGTTCCACAAATGATTTGCTCCCTATTGTCATCCCTGAACGGATTATGTGAAACGGTGAATGATGTATAAAACCTTTCAACCCCAATCTTAAATGATGAATTAAACGGCGAAATTTCGGAAACGCCCAACTCTACCGCCTTGTATCCTCCATTTCGGACTATTGACAGCAGGCCAATGGGAATGCCCTGTTCAATTGAGTCGGTATAATTTACAATACCAATTTGCATCCCATTTAACTGTTTTGTGATATTAACAAACGACAACTGAGCTCCGTTAAATCTATTTATAGCCGTATTTACAAAGCCAATTTGTAAACCGCTTGCCTCTTCACCGGCTGCCGTATTAACAAATCCAATCTGTCCGCCCCTGAAAGATTTTACTACGGTATTTACGAATCCCATTTGCAGTCCTTCCATGTCTCCGCATACCGTATTGACAAAACCCGACTGTAAGGTACTAAAATCATTTCGGTTCCAGTTAAAATAACCGATTTGAGGCAAATCATGATTGCCGGAGGCTATATTTACAAAGCCTATCAAGGGGTATCTGAATTGTTCACCGGCAATATTCACAAAAAAAGTGTATAAATTTGCGCTATTATCCTGTTGATTTTCCTGGGCAAAATTTATCACGGAGATCGATAAAAACAAGGCCAGAATCATAATAATTTTTTTCATGCACTGCTCCTGCAGTATAATCTGTTTTCTTTCTCCCGGAACGGCGGCGGGCCGGAACTGTTTTTCAAACCGACATTGAACCGCAGGCAGATGGCTTTTTCCCGCCTGCGGCAATTACCCCTTGACCGCTCCGGCGGCCACGCCTTTGGTAATCTGCTTGCGGAAAACAAGATAGAAAACCACCATGGGCGTCATGCCGATTACCAGGGCGGAAAACTGCTTGCCGTAATCGGATGCAAGCGTCCCCGAAAAACGGCTGATTCCCACGGGAATAGACTTGTTGATATCGTTGGAGGTAAGGATGTTGATCAGCATGAATTCGTTCCAGGTACCGGTAAAGGTAAGAATCGCCACGGTCATGGCAACGGGAGCTGTCATGGGGAAGATTATCTTTGAAAAAATGGAAAGGTAACGCGCCCCGTCTATCCGCGCCGACTCCACCAGGGCATCGGGAATGCTCCTGATAAACTCTGTCCCCAGGTATATCCCCATGGGAAGCCCCAGTCCTATGTAGGGAATCAGCACGCCAGGCTTTGTGTCGTAAAGCCCCACGGCATTCACCATGAGGAAGAGGGGCACCATGATAGACTGAAGGGTAAGAAGGATTCCCACAATAAAACTACCGTGAAGTATTCCTGTGGCCCTGCTCTTTATTTTGGCAAAGGCAAAGCCGGCCATAAAGCCCAGCACTACTACCGAAAGCACCGTTGCGCCGGTATAGAGAACGCTGTTGAAGAGGAGGATGCCGAATTTTCCGTACTTCCAGGCCCAGGGATAGTTGCCGGTAAACCAGAGTTTGGGCAGGGCCAGCTTGCTTGTGGTCAGGTATTCCTGGGTAGTTTTGAAGGATTGAACAACAAGCCAGAGAAGGGGATAGATCGCCAGAACTGTAAAAAATGCCATGACAATGTAGATAAGAATCCTTGAGGCTATATGCCCCTCGCGTACATCCACGGCCTACTCCTTTCCGCCAAAGCGTTTTTCCACAATCCCGGTAAGGACTATCAGTATAAAGCTGATGATCACCATTACTGTTGAAATGGCGTTTGCCAGGGGATAGTCGGGAGCTCCCCGGAAGGCCATGCGGTACATATAGAGGGAAAGAACACTCGTCATGTTTGCAGGGCCGCCGTCAGTCATTACATAGATAAGATCGAAGGACTTGAGGGATCCTGAAATTGCAAGTATTGCGCAGGTAACGATAACCCCCGACAGTGCGGGGAGTATGATATAACAGAGTGTCTGCCATTCATTTGCACCATCGATCTTGGAAGCTTCGATAACCTGTACATCAATACGCTGAATATTTGCCAGAAAAATAATCACATACATTCCCGTATACATCCAGAGCATTATCACAAGAACCGGAATCATGGGATGATTATTCAGGGAAAATTCCGCGACAGGATCAAAGCGGCGCATTATCTCCATATATACGCTGTTTGAATTAAGATAAAATGCCTTAAAAAGAATACCGATGATGACAGGAGAAATAACATTGGGGAGATATATCATGGTCTGGAAGAAGCCGGTTCCTTTTACCAGTTTACGGGAAAGAATATAGGCCAGAATAAAACCCAGGGGGATCTGCCCGAATACAGACACGAGAACTATCAGCATGTTGTTTCTCAGAGCCATGTAAAAATAACCCTGAGGATTGGTAAACATGGAGACATAGCTCCTGAAGCCTGCAAAACCTATTTCGGGATTCCCAAAGATCCTGCCGCCGTTATAGTTGGTAAGACTCAGGATGACGGAAAATACAGTAGGAAAAGCGACCACCGCATAATAGATGAACACTGCGGGAAAAACCAAAAGGAAATAGGCATAACGTTCTTCCTGTCTGCGGAGCCGCTTCATCACTTTATTGTCCGACTTTCCATGCTTCCAGAGCTTTCTGTGCAGCCTGCGCGACCTGTTCCGGAGTCTGCATTCCCATACCGATGGCCTGGAGCCCGTCATTGATCGGTTCGTAGACAGGGCCCACAAAGGCGCCGTCAATAACCGCGGTAGTAATATTGTACTGCGTAGCAAGCTTACTGCCGGCAACCTGCAGGGGTTCAAGCTTGATGGAGGCGAGGTTAATATCAGTCCTGGTGGGAGTGGTAATGTTGCCGGTTTCAAGAAGGAAACTTTGAACCTCCTTGCCGGAGAGCCATTTTACCAGCCGCCATGCAGCCTCTTCCCGGGGAGAATTCTCAGGGATGGACGCATTGATGCCCCAGCCTGTTCCCAGAATACCGGAAGTTGATTTATTGATCTTTGCGCCCTCAATGTCGGGGAATACGGTAACCTGGAAATTATTCTGCCGGACGGGATCGATCAGGGCCTGGCCGGTGGAAGAGTCGGTAATAAAGGCGCCGATACGCCAGTCACCGTCGATATAATAAGCGCTCTTGTTGGTGGCAAACTGCCCGATCCCGTCGCCGTAACCGGTGGTAAGGGAAGACCTGGAAAATACGCCGTCATCGTAAAGCGTCTTAATGAATTTGAGGGCATTGACAAAATCAGGATCGGTAAATTTCGCTTGTCCTGAAAGGATCTTCTTCTCCCAGCCTTCACCGCCAAAACGGCCGGCAACCATGGAAAAGAGGCAGCTCTGCATGACCCAGGTATCCTGGTTTGCCATAATCACCGTTTCGTAGCCCTTGGCCCTGAGTACAGGTACCTGGGACTTGAGTTCCGCGTAGGTTTTGGCAGGACTGAGCCCCGCATCCCTGAGAACTTCATTATTCACATAGAAGGCATGGCTTGAGGTAATAGCCCTGGCCAATTCTCCCACATAGCCGCCTCCCTGTCCGCCGCCGTCCAGAGCCCCGGCTACCAGCACCTTCTCAAGACCGTCTCTCCTGATAAGGGGAGTCAGATCCTTGAGCAGTTTCCTGGTATGCAGGGTAGTTGAACGGCCGGAAGGCCATGCGTAGATTACATCGGGAAGTTGCCCCGCCGCCGCATAAGCTTCAACCTTGTTATGGAAAGGATCGTTAAAAAGATCCTCCCGCACAATTTTGATATCCGGGTTTGCGGCGAGGAAGGGCTCCCAGATGACGGTCTCTTCCTTGGAAACATTGGCGGATGTCATGTCAAAGTAGTTAAGAACCCGAAGTTCGACCTGCCCTTCACCGGCTTTTTGCGTCCTCTGACAGCCGGTAAAGAGTGCTGTGCCTGCAAGAACAAAGGCAAGCGAAAGATACAGAAATTTTTTCATATTTTCCCCATTTGGAATAAAAATACATGGAACCGCTCCAAAATCCGGTGATCCGGCAGGATCACAATTTGGGAACAAGTTCACATATTTTTATTGTATGCTTTCACCGGTACCTGTCCAGCGCCGATTTGTCGTAAATTTTAATTTTCGGTATTAATCTTAGGGATAACGCTGATTAGCAGATTTGTTACCTTGACGGCATTCTCTTCAAAAACTTTGGCGATCATCTCCCAACTGACCGGTTCTTCGTCAACCATCCAACTGTCATAATCGGTACTCATGGTTACCGCCGCATAGGGGATACCCGCCTCATTGGCCAGCACCGTTTCTGTAGCCAGGGACATGTTTATTACATCAGCGCTAAAACCGCGGAACATGATGGATTCGGCCCGTGTAGAAAAGCGGGGGCCTTCAATGGTAACAACAGTTCCCTTTTCATGGCAGCGGTACTGAAGTTTTCGGCATTCGGCAATAAGGAATTTGCGCAAGGCGCCGTCAAAGGGATGGGCCATGGCGCAGTGCACCGGTTTATGGGGTTCAAAAGATTCATAAAAAGTCATCTTCCGCTGTTTGGTGAAATCAATAAACTGATCCGGAATGACAATATCTCCCCGGCCTATCTTTTCCCGGAGAGAACCCACCGCCGAAGTCGCCAGAATATGGGTACAGCCTGAGTTCTTGAGGGCCGTAATGTTTGCCCGGTAGTTCACCTGGCTGGGGGGAATCGTATGCTCCCTGCCGTGACGGGCAAGAAGGATCACATCGGTATCCCCAATGGTTCCGCACTTCAGGGGAGAAGAAGGTTCCCCGTAGACAGTATCCGCCTTTTCATCCCGGGCATTGGAAAGAATGTCCGGATTGTCCAGGCCGCTTCCACCGATAATACCGATCTTTACCATGATAAAACTCCTAAAAAAAATTCAAACTGTTCCCTTCGGAGTACAGGGCGCCTATCCCCTCTTCCGAAGCCTCGCAAATTCCCCGCTCGCTTATCAGGGCCATAATATACCGGGCGGGCGTTACATCAAAACCCCAGTTACGCGCAGGACTCTTGTCAGGACAAATCTGGACTGTTTCGATGGCGCCGCCTGAGGTTTTACCGCTTATAAAACGGACTTCACCCGCGTCCCGTTCTTCGATGGGAATTTCCGCAACCCCGTCCAGCATTGTAAAATCGAAAGTTGAAGAAGGCAAGGCCACATAGAAGGGAACATTGTTCTCCCTGGCCGCAAGCGCCTTCAAATAGGTGCCGATCTTGTTGGCCGCATCTCCCCGGCGGGTTACCCGGTCGGCCCCGGTGATCACCATGTCTACCATACCATGCTGCATCAAATGACCCCCGGCATTGTCGGGAATAAGGTCATGGGGAACACCCTGTTCCGCAAGCTCCCATGCGGTAAGACTTGCCCCCTGATTGCGGGGACGGGTTTCGTCCACCCAGACATGCACGGGAATGTTTCTTTCAAAAGCTGCATAGACCGGCGAGAGCGCCGAACCGTAATCGACAAAGGCAAGCCAGCCCGCATTACAGTGGGTAAGAATATTTACCGCTTCGCCGTTTTTTTTCTCTGCGATTTTTTCGATGATCCCGCGTCCGTGTTCACCAATGCGCCTGCAGCACTCCGCATCGCTATCGGCAATCTTCTCTGCGGTTTCCAGAGCCGTCTTCCGCTTCTCCGCAAGACCTGCGCCGGGAAGATCCAGAGCCGTCAGCATGGCATCCACCGCCCAGGCAAGATTGCTCGCAGTGGGCCGGGTAGCCTTGAGAAGCCGGGCGGAATTTTCAATATCCGCTCTGAAGGCCTTTTCCCCCGCCTCATACGCGGCAAGATACATCCCATAGGCGGCAGTTGCCCCGATAAGCCCCGCTCCCCTGACATACATATCCTTTATTGCCCTGACAATATCCGCAACCGTACAGAGGTCAAGAATTTCAAACTGATGGGGAAGAATCTGTTGATTGATGATCTGTACGGCTCTTTTCCCCGCCCCTTCCTTAAGCCAAATGGTCCTGAAGTGCCTGCCATTAACCTTCATGGACGTAAGTCTATCATAAAGAGCAGGGAATAGATAATAGGGAATAATGACACTTGGGGATGCCGGGACGGAAGTAGGGCTGCCGGCTTTTTGTGGGATTTTTCACACAGAAAGAATTCGAAGCGTCTATTTGCGTTGATTTCCATCATAGTCAGATTTTTCATGAAGCAATGCGGCCACTTGACGCTCAGCGATGAAATTTGCTAGAATAAAAGACCTTTTTGAGATCGGTAGTCTTCAAGGTCGCCGGCTCTGTGCTGAATTAGTTAGAAAGACGCCCTGCGGTCGCTTTTAATGGAGCGGCGGGCGGTCTGCATAAACGCAGCCCGCCTGTAAAGGGAGCTGCAGCCTTTAATGGCCGCCGGCTCTGTGCTGAATTAGTTAGAAAGACGCCCTGCGGTCGCTTTTAATGGAGCGGCGGGGGGGGGGGGGG
>JAIRNJ010000228.1 GCA_031258115.1 Treponema sp.
TAATGTATGGAGAAGAGGTTAAAACATGATCCGGTTTTTTACGGCTTTTACTTTTGAAATAGATGATCCTCTACTCGCGGCGGACGAAATCCGAAAACAATTGGATCCAGAACACTCGTTGCTTGGGAATTCCGCGGGCCTCCTCTTTTGTTCCCTGGATTTTGTTACGTCCGGCGCGGCAGCGGCAGTTTCAAAAGCCCTGCCTTTTGGGATAATTGGCTGTACCACCCACGGTATTGTCGTACCCGGTGGCATGAGCGAAGTAATGTTGGCGGTAATGGTACTGACCAGTGACGATGCCTTTTTTAAAATAGGTGTCTCGGATTCTCTTGATGAGGATGGGGAAACCCGGATCAGGGAAGTGTACACGCGTTTATCCGGCCCTTCGGAATCCCCTCCGTCCCTGATACTTGCGTGTTATTCCAATCCCAACTACTTTTCCGGAGATGAGGCTC
Organism: Treponema sp.; assembly: GCA_031258115.1. Taxonomy (GTDB): domain Bacteria; phylum Spirochaetota; class Spirochaetia; order Treponematales; family Breznakiellaceae; genus JAIRNJ01. The sequence continues at coordinate 456 of JAIRNJ010000228.1, forward strand.
TGAATATTCTCGATCGTGTATCCGGGGGAATACCGGTTTTCGGAACCAGCGCCCTGGACGAGACCTTTGGCCGCCGGAAGCCCATGATCATCCATAACGGAACGGCCTATTCCGATCGGCTGGCCCTCCTTACGATATGCGGCGGCGATCAGGAAAGCCGGTTTAATATTAAATTCCTCCCGGCAATAAATTTTTCCGGCCTGCCGGCGGTTGTTACCGAGGCCCGGGGCAACAGGCTCATCAGCATAAACAAAATGCCTGCCGCCGAATTTATGGAAAAAGTCGGCATCATCGCCGAAGGTAAACTAAACACGATTTACGGGTTTCCCCTCATGGTCAATAATAACGATGGAACAGGGCCGAAATCCTGCGGCATTTACGGCATAGAAGACGGTGGCGTCCTGTGCTGCGGCAGTACCATTGTCAAAGGCGCCACACTGAAACTCGTTAACCAAATGCGGGAGGAAGTACTGTCCGGCTCGAAACATTTCGTCGAATCAATCCGGAAAGAGAGCGGTAAAAAGGCGCATTTGATTTGTTCCTGTTTTGGCCGGGGCATGTCTCTTGTGGATCTGAAGGATGAAATGGGGCTGTTTCAAAAGCACATAGAGGAACAGCCCTATATATTTATCTATTCCGCGGGTGAGTTCTGTCCGGTATATGATGAAGTGGGCGGAATTCGTAACGGTTTTTATCAATACAGTATAGCTGCGGTAAGCTTTTAGGATGGTTTGCGATGGATAACGACTCAGAGACCCGAATAAAGGAACTGGAAGATAAAAACAGACAGCTCGAAAGAGAATACCGTTCCCTTGCCCGCCAGCATGAAATAGCCAAGATAACCATTGAACGTTCCAAAATGTATATCTCTTCCAAGGACAAGCTCCTGGCCGCCGTCATTAATGAAAAGGCGCGGCAGGAAGAATATTTTAACCTTCTTATAGAAAACACTCAGGAAATAATGCTGATCCTGGACCATGAACTGCGTTTTATCTACTGTTCCAAAATGTTTCTGCGTCAGGCGGGAATATCCGGTTTTGAGTCAATAAGCGATCGGGAATTCCGGGATGTGTTTTCCCGGATCACGGATCAGGGCTCCCTTGAACATCTTACGGATCTCCTGTTGATATCCATGAAGGAACGCCGCCCCTATGTAGAAACCCAGGTCTTGGATATCGGGATGAAAGGCAATCCCCGGCATTATACGATACTCCTCATTCCCATGATAAACAAGGAAGGATATATCCAGGGGATGCTGGTATTGTTTCAGGACATGACCGATGTAATAACGGCCAAGGAGCAGGCGGAAGAGGCGAACAGGGCAAAATCATCTTTCCTTGCCCGGATGAGCCACGAGATTCGTACCCCGCTCAACGCGATTCTCGGCCTTTCTGAAGTGGAACTGGGGAACAATCTCTCCGAGAGTACCCGGATTAACCTTGAAAAAATATACACTTCCGGTTTCCTGCTCCTGGAAATCGTCAACGATATTCTGGATATTTCAAAAATCGGAAGTGGTAATTTTGAAATTTTGCCTGTCAGTTACGAATTCCCTAACCTTATCAATGATACGGTTCAGCTTAACATTGTACGGATCGGTTCAAAACCAATCGAATTCAAGCTGGAAATTGACGAGAGTATTCCTTCCCGGTTTTATGGTGACGAAATACGGGTCAAGCAGATCCTCAACAATCTCCTCTCCAATGCCTTCAAGTACACCGATAAAGGAGAAGTATGGTTGGTGGTAGCCTGGGAACGGCAGGAAGACAATGCATGGCTGACTTTTACGGTGTCTGATACCGGCAGGGGAATCAAAAAAGAAGATCAGGAAAAGCTCTTTGCCGAATATACTCAGTTTGAGACGGGGGCTAACCGGAAGATTGAAGGAACCGGGCTGGGTCTCTCCATTACCAGGGGGCTGGTGGAGAAAATGGCGGGGACCATATCCGTAGAAAGTAAATATCTTAAGGGCAGTATGTTTCGGGTTACCTTGCCCCAGGGGATACTGGATGAAAAGCCTATAGGCAAGGAGGTGGTGAATAATCTCCGCAGTTTCCGCTTTATCGAGGACCGGAGTCGAAGCAGGGGAAACAACATTATCCGATCCTATATGCCCTACGGAAAGGTACTGGTGGTGGACGATCTGGAGACGAACCTGGATGTAATGACCGGCCTTCTTATGCCCTATGGCCTCAAGGTGGATACGGTGTTAAGCGGTCGGGAGGCGGTGGAGGCGATACGCAAAAAGGAAGTCCGTTACGATTTGGTATTTATGGACCACATGATGCCCGAAATGGACGGGACCGAGGCGACCCGGTTTATCAGGAATGAAATCGGCACCGAGTATGCCCGAACCGTACCCATAGTCGCCCTTACCGCCAACGCCGTTTCGGGAAGCCGGGAAATGTTTCTGGAAAGCGGTTTTAACGATTTTATTTCAAAACCCGTGGATATCAAGCGCCTGGATATGGCGTTGAACCAGTGGGTCAGGGACAAACAAAGTGAGGCGACCCTGAAAGAAGTGGAAACCCGGGCCGTGGAGCGGATGGCGGCGCCGGAATCCGGGGCCGCCATAGTTTCCCCGGAGAATGACGATCCGGGAAACTGGCTCTTGAAACATCCTGTAGAAGGGATAGATTTTGCGGCGGCCTTGAGGCTCTATGGGAACAGCGGGGCCGCCTATATACCGATCCTGAAATCCTTTATCACTCATACGCCGCTCCTTTTGGAGAAGCTGGCTAAAAATCTGGAAGCATCGCCCGAGGATTATTTGATAGAGATTCACGGACTTAAGGGAACTTGTAACGCGATAGGCGCGGTGGAAACAGGGGCGCTGGCCAGAAAACTGGAATTTGGAATGAAGGAAGGGAACATAGAAATGGTAAAGGCCCGGCATGGAGAACTGGAGGAAAAGGTCCGGAAACTGATGGAGGGGTCAAAACAGATACTTGCTGAATGGGAGGTAAACCGGCCGGAGCGGGAGAAAGAAGGAAGGGCGGAACCGGACAAGGAACTGCTTAAAAGATTATCGGAAATCACGGCGGCGTTTAATTCAAATGAGACGGAAGAGGTATTGAGGAAACTGGAACAATACCGGTATGAAAAAGGCGAAGACCTGATCCGCTGGCTTCGGGAACAGGCTGAAAACTTCGACTACGATGCCATGCACAGAAAGCTGGAAGAGTTCCTAAAGAAACAATAACAGCGCGGTTTATCCGTAAAACAGGCTGAGTCCCAGAACCCGCAGGGTTCCTTCCGCTTTTAACGCGGCGGCGCAGGTGTTTAAGGTGGCTCCGGTGGTGATCACGTCGTCAAACAGGATAAGTTCCGCCGGGGGCTGTTTTATACAAATGACGCGGCCCTTGAGATTGGTCATACGGCCGCCTCTGTCCAGCTTTTTTTGGCTTTGAGAGGGCAGCCGTTTCAGGCAGGAGTATACCGGCAGCCCCAGTTTTTTCAGCAGCAGGCTTATGTAGCTTACCTGATCCCAGCCGGTACGGCGTATCTTGTGCGGCCGGGGAGGAACCGGTACCCAGGGGAGGCCGCCGTCTTTTCCGGTGAAACCCGCCTGGGCTGCGGCCTCCGTCAGCTTTTCCGCAAGAAAATTTCCCAATGCCCGGTTCTTTTCAAACTTATAGGCGGCCAGCAGTTTCCGCCAGGGGCCTGAATAGGGATAAATGCTGTAGGCCCGGTCCAGGCTGCCCGCTTCCCCTTCGCGGCAGGGGAGACAGCGGCTGTCTTCGGAGATGAGAGGTTTCCCGCAGGAAACGCAGCGTTCCTCGCCGCCGGGTTCCAGCCCTTTCATACAGCCGCCGCAGAGGCCGTACCAGGCCTCGCGCCCAAAGAACAGCGCCTTGCCGCATATTGCGCAGTTTCGGGGAAACAGCAATTCCCGCAGGAACGCCCTTGTCATAGATAAAGGTGTAAATCGTTGTATCATACCCTTTATAGGGCGCGGGTTCGGGATTTTGCTTTACTTTTCAGGATTTTTTTATCGGCCTGTTGAAGAGACGGTCAAAGACAACGGCGAGAAGATGTTTGAACCCTTTGTTGGCTGTTCCGTATTTCCGGGAAAAATCCAGGGCTGCCTGGGGAAGGGAGTAGCCCCCGTAAATTTTTTTCAGGGAATCCCAGTGTTTCACGATCCACACATAGAGATCGCTGAGGGTTCTGCCGGGAAAATTCAGATAGAGCCGTTCTTCCTGGATTGTCTCAATCACCGGCTTGTATACCTTGTGGTACCAGGAGACCAGAGCCTGGGAAAAAGGAATTTCTTCGGTAACCCGCTCGTTTAAAAAATATTTGTGTACCAGTATATGATTGCAGATCTCGTCGTAACGGCCGGCAGAAGTAAAATCCAAATCATCGCAGCCTGTGATCTCGCCGAAGCCGGTTTTTTCGTAAAAAATATTCTTTTCATACTTGATAAGGGCCGAACGAAGTTCGTCGGTGGTCATTTCCGGAGACAGATGAATCTCGCTGGAAAGACTGGTGACTTCGGCATCTATGAATTCAGCCCCCTGGGAACGGGCCACCGAAACCCGGTGATTGCCGTCCCGCACAAAATAGATTCCCCCGATTTCATAGAGCTGGATCGGGGGCAGAATGTGATCTTTAAGGCGGGCTTCGTCAATTCGTACCCAGCGGTTGCGGAGACGGTCGGAACGGGGCAGGAAGTACTTGTTGAAATCCCGGTAACGGCCCTCGCTTCCCACAATGAGATTGATAGGGACCGTCCGCATACCCCGGTACGTCTCATTTCTCGGTTTGAGGATTTCCTTGACATCGTTAAAAGAAAGGAGCTTGTCCTTATCGATATTCATGAAATGCTGGATTCGGGAAAGCATCGCCTTTCCCCGGGCCCGGGAAAAATTCTCTTCGGCCTGTGTTTTTATAATATTGTTCATGGGACAGTTTCCTCTGTGTCGATAATATAATGACTGTAGGCGTTTATTACCCAGGTATCCTGATACTTGGTGGTACGCACCGCAGACAAATCATAGAGATGAATGTGACCATGAATAAGGTATTTCGGCTTAAAGGTCCGCATAAACCAGAGAAAAACTTTGAAACCCCGGTGACAGAGGTCCATCTTGTCATGGATTCCCTCGGGGCAGGCGTGGGTAAGGAGTATGTCCAGCCAGCGGCCCCGGAACAGGCGGTTAAAAAGCAGCCGGGGGAGCAGCTTGAACACTTCCCACCACATTCCCCTGTCGGTGAACTGATTTTCCCCCCGATTGTACCGCATAGAGCCGCCGAGTCCGGCAATAATAAGCGATCCTTCCTGTTTGACTTTGAAGCCGATATGGATCGCTCCTGCTCCGGGGGCAATATCTTTATCAGGGAAGAAAGACGGCTCTTTGTTTTTTTTGTAATAGTGAAAATCTTTCAAATCATGGTTGCCGAAAACGAAAAAAAGAGGTTTATTGAGGCTTGAAACGATAAATTCAAGGTAATCCAGGGGAAGGTCTCCGGCGCTGAGTACTAAATCTACATTGCCGAAACGTTCCTTTATTGACGATGAATAAACCAGCGGATCGATTTGATCGGAAACGCAGAGGATCTTCATAAGCCCCTTCAGGAGCCCTTTGGATTACTTACAGGAGCTTCCGCAAAACTAACCGAATTTTGCAAGAAGCTCATAAAATAGCCGGGTTTTGTGAAAAATTTCATATATTAAGAATATATAAAATGGGGTATAATAACCATAGGGAGGAAAGCGCCGGTGAGGAATTTTTTTTGCATAAGCTGTTGTTTGCTTCTGGGCACAGCGGCTCTTTTTGGACAGAGTTCCTTTGTTCGCGGGGAAGAGCTATTTGTAAATGATAAACCTGGGGAGGCTCTGGCCTTTCTCGAAGCCGCAGTGGCGGAAAATCCGGCAAACATCCGGGCATCCCTCTACCTCGGCATCGTGTACCAGCAGCTTAACATGCTGGACGAGGCTATTGTGGTATACCGGCATGTGCTGCCCCGGGCCGGAAAAGACACCGCGCTCATTGCCTATAACCTGGGAAACGCCTACTATACCAGGGGAATTATTTCTTCGGCGGAGGAATTCTACACCAAAGCCCTGGACGCAGACCCGGTGCATGCCCCGTCCTACCTGAACCGGGCGAATGTCCGGCTCAAGCAGGGCGCCCTTCGGGACGCAATCTCCGATTATGAGCTGTATCTGTCCCTGGCCCCCCTTTCTCCGAAGCGGCCCCGGATAGAGCAATTGCTGGCTTCTATCCGCGCTGAGTTCGCCGCGGCTGAACGACGCCGTATCATGGAGGAGGCCAGGGCGGCGGAGGAAGCCGGGCGGAAACAGCGGCTTCTGGAGGATGTTGCCGCTTCTCTCCAGTCCGCGGCGGAAGAAACCCGGGGACTTTCCACAGGCAGTGAGGATATCCAGGGCTATGAAAGCGAATTTGAACTGGAGTAGGAATGGCATTGGCGTATAAAAAAATCATTTTGATCACCGGCTGTTCGGCGCTTGTATCGGCGCTTCTGGCCTTCGCTGGGACCCGCGCGTATTATACTCGTCAGATGGCGGTATTTGAGGAAGCGCCCAGTTCCCGGAGTGCGGCCGGGGAGGCCGTTTTCCCTGCGGCAGACACGGTATACGACGCGGAAGTGGTTCGGCTTGAGGCGGAGGTTCCGGCGGAGGATATTCTGGTTGTCCGGCTTGAGACGGAAGCCCGGACGGCTGAGGATAGAGCGGCGGCGGAAGCTCAGGCGGCCCGGCGCAGGGCCCAAGAGGAGGATCTTGCCCAAAAATCCCGGGAACTCCGGGCTGAAATGCGGGGAGTGGAGGATCTGGTTGCCAAAGGCCGGAACGCCCTGGGGCGTGACGATTTTGCCGTTGCGGCGGCGGCCTTCGCCGAAGCCCGATCTGCTATGCCGGCGGGGGAGGGGGGCTTTGAGGCGGAGAAGCTGGCGGACATTGCCGAAGCTTATTTTGAAGCGTATGCCCGGAATCCCGGAAGCGCGGAGGGTGCGGCGGCGCTCAAAGAGGCGGCCGCATACGCTCGTTCCGCGGTGGAGAAGGATCCCGCCCGGGCGCTGCCCCACCATACCCTGGGGAAGGTGTACCGGGAACTGGGGCAGTTGGACAGCGCCCTGATTGAACTCAACGAAGCGGTGCGGCTTGACGGACAAAATTACGTGTACGCCTTTGATCAGGGCAGGGTCCTTTTCCTCCTGAAAAAATACCGGGAAGCCCTGGATTCTTTCGAGCGGGTTACCAGGCTTAAAACGAATTTTGAATCCGGCTGGTATAATCTGGGCGGGGTCTACCGGGTCCTGGGTAGGCCCGAAGACGCCCTGGCCGCCTGCCGCCGCGCGGTGGGGATAAGGCCTGAGTATGCTGCGGCTCACCGGGAAATAGGGCGCATACTGAGCGCCATGGGCGATAACAATGGGGCGGCGGCTGCTTTTTCCAGGGCCCTGCAATACGCCCCTGATGACGCCGCTTCCCTCCGTGAACTGGGGACGGCCCAGAGCGCCGCCGGCAATTATGCCGCTGCCGAGATCTCGTTCAACCGGGCGCTTTCAGGCGCAGCCGGCGATGCCCGAACCAATTACAATATGGCGGTGGTAAAACTGGCTCTGCAAAAAAACGCCGAAGCCGTAAACTATGCCCGAAAGGCGGCGGAACAGGATGGTGCCAACTCCGTTTATGCCTATACCCTTGGTCTTGCGAAAGAGGCCGAGGGCGATGTTGATGGAGCCGCCGGCGCCTACGCCCGGGCTATTTCCCTGGACAGCGCCTATGTCCGGCCCCGGATCAACCTGGGGAGTCTCTGCCTTTTCAACGGCTACCCCGATGAGGCGCTAAGCCTTTTACAAGAGGCCTACCTGCGGGAGCCCGGATCGTTTGAAGTGAACAATAACATGGGCGCCGCCTATGCCCAAAAGGAGCAATGGCGGGAGAGCGTAGGTCACTATGAAAGGGCACTGGCGGTGGAACCGGATAATCAGACCGTCAGGCTAAATTTGGCCAGGGCCCTGGTACGTTCAGGCGAACTGGTCCGCGCCAGGGAAGCCTATCAGGAACTGCTCAGAATTTCCGCGGATAACGAGGACGCCCGGTTTGAACTGGGCCAAATTTTTGTCAGTCTGGGGGATAACCATTCCGCCAGACAGTCCCTGCAGGAACTCCTGAGACGTAATCCCAAGTACACCGGAAAGGCCGAAGTCGAGCGTATCCTCGCCGGCCTGTAAACCCGTTCCGGATACCCCCTTTTTTATCGGAGGCAACATGAACGCGATTATTACCGTAGTCGGCACAGACCAGGTGGGCATCATCGCCAGGGTCAGCGCCTTTCTGGCGGAGCGGAACATCAACATCGAGGACATCAGCCAGACCGTCCTGTCCGGCAATTTTGTGATGGTGATGATGGCGGATCTTTCCGGAAGCAGCAAGTCTCTGGAAACGGTGAAGGCGGACCTTGCCGTACTTGGGGAAGCGATGAACGTTTCTATCAGTGTCATGCACGAAAAAGTTTTCTCCGCAATGCACCGGATTTAAATGTATCGCATTTAAATCCGGTACGTTTAACAGGATATAAACATGTTATTTACACCTTTTGAAATCAAGGAAACCGTAGATATGTTTCTGCGGTACAAGCTGGATATTCGGGCCATCACACTGGGGGTCTCCCTCCTGGACTGCGCCTCCGCATCAGGCGTGGAGACCCGCCGGAAGATCAGGGACAAACTTCTCCGCATCGCGGGTCCTCTGGCCAGGGTGGGCCGGGACATTGAGGTGGAGTACGGCATCCCCATCATCAACAAGCGGGTCTCGGTGACACCTATTGCCCTGGTAGCCGCCTCCTCGGATGATGAGGATTATACGCCTTTTGCGCGGACGCTGGACGATGTTGCCGAAGAACTGGGCATCGACTTTGTGGGAGGCTTCTCCGCCCTGGTGCAGAAAGGTTTTTCCGCCGGAGACCGCCGGCTAACCGACTCCATCCCCGAGGCGCTTGCGGTCACCGGTCGGGTCTGCGCGTCGGTGAATGTGGCGAGTACCAAGAGCGGCATCAATATGGACGCGGTGCGACACATGGGGGAGATTATCAAGGCCTCCGCCGAAAAGACCGCCGCTCAGGACGGCCTGGGCTGCGCCAAGCTGGTGGTGTTCTGTAACGCCCCCGAGGATAATCCTTTCATGGCCGGCGCGTTCCACGGACCCGGGGAAGGGGAGAGCTGCCTCAACGTGGGGGTTTCGGGTCCAGGGGTCATCAAGGCCGCCCTGGAAAACCTCAGGGAAGCCAGTTTCGACGAGTTGGCGGACGCAATTAAGAAGACCGCCTTTAAAATTACCCGTATGGGCCAACTTGTGGGCATGGAGGCGGCCCGCCGTCTGGGGGTCCCCTTCGGCATACTGGACTTGTCGCTGGCCCCTACCCCGGAAGTGGGGGATTCGGTGGCCCGCATCCTTGAAGAAATGGGCCTCGAGACCGCGGGAACCCACGGTACCACCGCGGCCCTGGCAATGCTCACCGATATGGTCAAGAAGGGAGGCGTTATGGCCTCCACCCATGTGGGCGGTTTCTCAGGCGCTTTTATCCCGGTCTCCGAAGACGAGGGCATGGCTGCGGCGGTACGCTCCGGCTCCATCGGCCTCGACAAACTGGAAGCCATGACTTCGGTTTGTTCCGTAGGTCTGGACATGATCGCCCTTCCTGGCGATACGTCCGCCGCCACTATTGCCGCCATCATTGCCGACGAGATGGCCATAGGCATGGTAAACAATAAAACTACCGCCGTCCGGGTCATCCCGGTTCCGGGCAAAAAAGCCGGGGACTGGGCGGAATTCGGCGGCCTCCTTGGAGGAGCCCCGGTGATCGGTGTCAAAGGCCCCGGTAGCGCCGCCTTCATCAACCGGGGAGGCCGCATTCCCGCGCCGATACACAGTTTCAGGAATTAGCGCCCGGCCTTACCGAATCACATCTTCCGGCTTTGTGTATTTGCTCTCCATGCCGAACGCTTCGGCTACCGGCTTATAGGTAATGACTCCCTTATAGGTGTTCAGGCCCAGCTTGATCGCCCCGCTGGCCCGGCAGGCTTTTTCCGCGCCGAGTTCCGCAAGCTGTAAGCCGTAGCTGAGGGTAGCGTTGTTCAGCGCGAAGGTGGAGGTCCGGGCATATGCGCCGGGCATGTTGGCCACGCAGTAATGAAGAATATTTTCCATTACAAATGTGGGATCGCTGTGGGTGGTTGGGATGGAGGTCTCAAAACAGCCTCCCTGATCAATGGCCACATCTACCAATACCGCGCCAGGTTTCATGATTTTGAGCTGTTCCTTTTTGACCAGTTTGGGAGTCTTGGCGCCTGGAATCAGTACCGCGCCTATGATAATATCCGCGGTTTTAAGGTATTGGTTCAGGGTAAGGGGATCATTGTAGATGCCTTTCATATTGGGAGGAAGAATTTCCCCCAGATATTCCAGGCGGTTAAGGTTGATATCCAGGACCGTAACCCTGGCGCCGAGGCCGGCGGCGCTGAAAGCGGCGTTGGTTCCTACTATGCCGCCCCCCAGAATGAGCACATCCGCGGGGGCTACTCCGGTAACTCCCATGGGAAGCAGACCCCTGCCGCCCTGGGTTCTGGCGGAATAGAAGGCCCCCATCAGGGCGGACATGCGGCCCGCTACTTCGCTCATAGGCTTTAGCAGGGGGAGGGCATGCCCCTCCTGGACCGTCTCATAGGCCAGGCTGATAATCTTCCGTTCCAGGCAGGCCTTGAGCAGAGGCTCGTTGGCGGCGAAATGGAAGTAGGTATAAACCAGTTGGTTCTCCTTCATCAGCTTATATTCCGATTCCAGAGGTTCCTTAACCTTGACGAGCATTTCCGCGATATTCCACACTTCTTCGGCACTGGGCAGTATCTTTGCCCCGGCCGAAACATACTCTTCATCGGAGATGGCCGAACCCAATCCCGCGCCTTTTTCGATATAGACTTCATGCCCGTCCTGTACATAGGCCAGGACCGCGTTAGGGGTAAGCCCGACCCGGTATTCATGATTTTTTATTTCTTTTGGACATCCTATTTTCATAAATTCCTCCTTAAATAATCATATTGATGATTTTATATAATAAAAACTGTTTTTTTCAAGCTGACGAACAGGGAGCAGGACAAAACATTTATTTTGAAAGAGCTTTATTGAAAGAGCTTTATTTGAAAGAACTTCATAATGATAAAAAGCAAAAGCCGTCCCCGCCGGGACGGCTTTCAATAAAACATATTAGAGTTGTTCAGCAGTTTCTTAACAAATTCCGCCGAAACGACTTGTTCGATAACCAACCGGGTTATTGAACAAGTCCATTGATCTTAAAATTCTTCCCTGATAAGGGCTTCCCGGAAACCGCCCGCACCGAGCCGTTCGGCGACCATCTGCATGTCTTCGGCAGGTACGCCGGAAATGACTACCCGGTAAAAATCCTGGTACCGCTCGTAATTAGGCTGAAAACCCAGGGTAATGAGCCTGTCGAACGTTTCTACCGCGTTTTTGGTGTTCTTAAAGGAACCTACCTGGACACGGTATCTCGCGCCGGTTCCCAGGGGCGGCAAGGCGGGCCTGATAACTGCCGGGATAATATCCGGCGGCGTGACGACGGGCTGGATCGGGTCTGCGGCAGGTGCTGGAGCCGGCGGCGGATACGGATATGCCGGAACGGGCGCCGGAACCGCCGTCTGGGGGGCTTGTGGGGCCGGTACGGCCTGGGGAACAGACGCTGCCTGGGGCAGTGGGGCAGGCGTGTATTGATAAACCGGAGGCGGAGTAACGGTACTCCCCTCGGCTATTTCTACCAGGACCGGAGCGGTACCGGTACTGATCATATCCAGCGCTTCGGCGGCCGCCTGGGAAACATCGATAATGCGGGCGGAAACATAGGGTCCCCGGTCATTGACCCGTACCACGGCCTGCCGGTTATTATGCCGGTTTGTTACCTTCAATAAAGTGCCGAAGGGCAGGCGGGGATGGGCGGCGGTAAATTGAGCAGGGTTGAAAAGCGCGCCCGAAGCGGTAGGACGTCCCGCAAATTCAGCGCCATACCAGGAAGCAATGCCTTCCTGCCGGAAGATACCGCTGGAAGGGGCATTCTGTGGTACGGGGTTATCTGCAGGAACCCCGAGAGGACTGTCGGGAGCCGCATAGTAGGAATCCACACCAGGATACTCATTGGCTGTGGAATAATCGTTTCCACCGGTGTACCCATCCAGGCCGTAAAAGGGGTTAACCGTCGGATCAACGACGTCCTGGGCCGAAACGGTAAAAACTGCGGCCATGCCTAAAAAAACGGCGATAATAGGGCTGCTATATTTCATACTTTTTTATCGGCAAAGTAGAAAAAAATATTATGGAATCCAGGGTTACTTTTTCAAAATTTGACCTTTTGAAAAAACCTCACACCGGGTAAAACATTTTTAGGAACAGGAGGAAAGAAAAGAGGCCGATACATAACACGTTTTGATAAAATCCGTATTGTCAGAGTGGGGGAGTTGTGGTACAAATATCTGGCTATTCGGAGTATAATTTGATACGGAAACATCGGGTTTTGGAGAGCATACTGCTGTTCCTTGCTGTCCAGGCTGTCCCCCTCTTTGCCCAGAACAGCGGGAATATAGACGATTATCTCACCGTCAAGATTGCCGTCATGGGTCCCGGAACCGAGCTCTACTATTGGTGGGGGCATATCGGCCTGATTGTGGAATTGAATAATCTTGGCGAGAGCCGGCTCTACGACTATGGTCTCTTTTCTTTTAACAATGAAAATTTCTTTCTGAACTTTGCGCTGGGGCGGCTGCTCTACAGTTCCGGAGTATCCAGAACGAAACCGAATATCGACCGCTATATCGCCACGAATCGGGACGTGACTGTCTATACCCTGAACCTTCCGCGGGAAACGAAAGAGAAAATATGGGCTTTCGCGGAAGAAAGTGTGCTCCCGGAGAACCGGGATTACTGGTACCATCATTTCAAGGACAACTGCTCGACCCGGATTCGGGACATCATTGATTACGGGTTGGACGGCCGGTTTGCGGCGGCTTTTTACGATGCTCCCGGACGTTTTACCCTCCGGCAGCACGTTCGGCGGCATACCTATCATTCGCCCTTCTTCGACTGGCTCCTCAACTTTCTCATGGGTCAGAATATCGATACCCCTATTACGGTCTGGGAGGAGATGTTCCTCCCTGCGGAGGTAGGCCGCGCCATTGAAAATTTCACCTATACCGACGATGCCGGAAGCGAATGTAAGCTGGTCGGCGGGGTGGAGGTGATCAACCGGGCAATAAACCGGCCACCGGTTCTGGACAGGCCCCGGCGGCAATGGCTACGGGAACTTGTGCTGGGGGTACTCCTGGCGGCGCTGCTGCTGGCCGTCATGATCGTCAAGGGCCGGGGGAAACGGGCGGCGGAGATTCTCTGGGGAATAAGCCAAAGCCTTCTGGGGCTGTTTTTCGGCGCCGCAGGGCTGGTGCTCTTTTTTATGACCTTTTTTACCAACCACGATTATACTTACTATAATATCAATATCATCTATATTAATTTCCTGATCCTGGCGGCGGCGCCGCTGGGTATCCGTTACTGCACCGCCTGGAATGATTTTGATCGCGCCTGGTACGGTTACCTGTTGAAAATCCTCTGGTCTTATGTGTTGTGTTTCGGCCTTCTTTCCCTGGCTCTCCGGGCGCTCCCCTGGTTCTGGCAGCAAAACCAGGTGACCCTCGTCCTGGTTTTGCCCTTTGCGGCGGTCTTGAGTTTCCTGCCGGATCTCATCCTGCGGCTTAAGCGCGGGATTTTCTGGAGATGGTTCAATTGATAACCGAAAAAAAACCTGATTGGATCCGCGCCAGGTTTCCTTCCGGAGAAACCTGGCAGGAAATACGGCGAGTCCTGGAAAAGTATAGGCTTCACACGGTCTGCGACGAGGCCCAGTGCCCCAACAAGGGCGAGTGCTGGGGCATGAAAACCGCGACCTTCATGATTCTAGGAGACATCTGTACCCGTTCCTGCCGTTTTTGCGCGGTGAATTCCGCCCGGGAAGGACGGCCTCTCAATCCCAACGAGGGGGAGGATCTGGCGGCGGCGGTCGAGGAGTTGGGGATCCGTTATGCGGTCCTCACTTCGGTAGACCGGGACGACCTGCCGGACCGGGGAGCCGGCTGTTTCGCCGGCTGTGTGACCGCCCTTAAACACCGCATCCCGGGCGTACAGGTAGAGGTCCTTACTCCGGATTATACCGAGGCGGAACTCGTCCCCATCGCTTCGGCAGCGCCGGATGTGGCGGCCCACAATGTGGAAACCGTTCGTTCCCTGCAAGGGATTCGAGATCACCGGGCTTCTTTTGACAAAAGCCTCGTTACCCTGCGGGCCGCCAAGCTACTCGGCCTTCCCCTCACCAAGTCAAGCCTGCTCCTGGGGCTGGGGGAAACAGAGGGGGAAGTCCTCGCCGCCATGGATGAACTTCGGGAGGCGGATGTGGACATCCTGGTCCTGGGCCAGTACTTGAGACCCTCGTCCCGCCAGGTCCCCCTGGCGGAATATATCACCCCCGAACAGTTTGTCCGTTACGGGGAAGCCGCCCGGGAGCGGGGTTTTTCCTCGGTGATTTCCGCGCCCCTGGCCCGTACCAGCTATCACGCCCGGGAAGGGCATACTGCGGCGTGCGGGGGGAACGGCCATGCGGATTGAAGCTACCGGTAAACCTTTGGGCTGCAAGCTCATCCGTATCACTGCCGATGTCGAAGACGGCCTGATCAGGACTTTCTCCATACGGGGAGACTTTTTCGCCAGCCCTGAAGAAGGTTTTGAACGGGCCGAGGCCCGGCTTGCGGGCACACCGGCGGCGGAACTGGAAGCCCGGTTCGACCGCCTCCTTGCCGAGGAGGGGGTCGCCGCCCAGGGTATTAACGGCAGCGGGCTCGCGGAGTTGTTCCGCTCCACCCTTGAGAAAATGGAAGGATAATGGCGTATCAATTCAGGCTTCTGGAAACCGGCTATCATGACGGATACTACAACATGGGGCTGGATGAGGCCCTGCTGGAATCAGTTTCGGAAGGCGCTTCCCCTCCCTTTCTCCGGCTCTACGGCTGGAAGCCCCCCGCGGTTTCGGTAGGGTATTTCCAGGGCCTCCGGGAAGAAGTTGATCTGGATGCCTGCAAAAGCCGGGGCATTGATGTGGTCCGCCGTATCTCAGGCGGCGGCGCGGTGTTTCACAACCAGGAACTCACCTACAGCCTGGCGCTGAGCGAATCCCACCCTCTGGCGATAAAGGATATCAGCGCTTCCTACGAGCAGCTCTGCGCCGGCGTCATCGCGGGTCTTTCGCTGCTGGGGCTGGAAACCCGTTTTGTTCCCATTAACGACATCCAGGCCGGGAATCGGAAACTTTCGGGTAATGCCCAGACTCGCCGTATGGGCTGCGTTCTCCAGCATGGAACTATACTCCTGGATAACGATGTAGACCTCATGTTTGAACTGCTTCGGGTCCCTTCGGAAAAGCTGAAAGGCAAGCTCATAGAGAATATCAAAAGCCGGGTCACCAGCCTCAAGGACTTGGGAGTTGCCGTATCCTTTGGAGAGGCCGCCGGCGCCCTGGCTGAAGGTTTCCGGCGGACCCTGGGCCTGGACTTCCTCCCTTCGGCTCCCACCGGCGCCGAAGACCGCCGGGCTCAAACACTGGCGGCGGAGAAATTTTCCGCCCAGGACTGGCTTTTTAAGCGGTAGTACGCCATTTACGAAGAATATAGAAGCTGGTCCAAAACTTCAGTTTTTGGAACAGCTTCCTTGAATTTAGCGGAAAACCGGGCCTTAGACCGGTTTTTCCAAGAGCTTGTTCCATCGGACCGAAGGCCCGCGCTAACCGAGTTTTGGAACAAGCCCTGTATCTTCATATATTTATTTATCGGAACCGGAGTATGAATCCGCTTACGAATAAGGGGGAATATTCCCATGAGAATTACGACACGCGGTCGTTATGCGCTTCGGGCCTCTCTGGCCTTGGCAAAACTTGGAAAAGATGGTTCCCCTATATCCATCAATAACCTGGCGGAACAGGAGAATATCTCCTCGGTATTTCTTGAGCAAATTTTTTTCAAACTCCGGAAGGCGGGAATTGTTTCTTCCGTCCGCGGCCCCGGAGGCGGGTTTTGCTTTGCCCAGCCGTTGGAGCAGCTGACCGTCAAAAAAATCCTGGACGCCTCCGGGGAGGAACTGAACCTGACGGCCCGGGATAAACATTCCGAAAATTGCAGCCGGATAGAGAGATGTCTAAGTCATTTGGTCTGGACCAAGGCGACCGAGCTTATCAATGGCTTTTTCAGCAGTATTACCTTGGCCTCTATTCTGGAAAACGAGCGTTTCGATCCCGGCAGTGATAAAGCGGGCGGAATAGCCTCCTGAATCCCCTGTTTAGCCATAGAAATTCTTCCTACGGTTTTGTGAGTGAAAAGCCTTGTTTTGAAGCCGTTGATTTTGTAGTATGTACCTGATGGAGTTGTGCATAGTGGCGTACAGAACGGACAGGGAAGCCTATACCAAAGTCATAGAGATCTTTCGGAGACAGCGGAAAGGCGCTACCATAGCGGATATTTCCGCAAAATCAGGGTTGTCTTTGCAAAAGGTACGGGAACTGGTACCCCGGGCGGCGGATGAATATTCCGCCCGGCTTGAGGTTACCGAATCCGGGGAGATCCTCTACTCGTTCCCCCGGGGGTTTACCAGCAAATACCGGGGTTTCAGGGCTGTTCTGGGCCGTTTTCTGGAAAAATCCGGCAAACTGCTTAAAATTGCCGGTACCTGGTTCTTCAAAGTCTGGATTATGGTGATGCTGGTGGGCTATTTCGTCCTTTTTATGCTTATCGCCCTGGCGACACTGGTGATTTCCGTGGCTGCCGCCTCCGGTTCCAATAACAGCCGCTCTTCCCGGCGGCATTCCGGCGGAGGCCTTTTCTTCACGTCAAGTATATTTGATTTAATTATACGAATATGGTTTTATTCGGAGTTGACCAAATCCCTGGACGGCAGGCACTACCGGAGGAATTCCCGGGAGGCCCCGAAAGGCCGCCCTCTGTACAAGGCTATCTTTTCCTTTGTCTTCGGTGAGGGCGACCCCAATGCGGGCTGGACTGAAAAGGAAAACCAGAGCGTCATCGCCTATATCCAGGCCCATCAGGGGGTTATATCTTTGCCGGAATATATGACCCTCACCGGGATGGCCCCGGTAGAAGCGGAGGAAGGAATCATCGCCTTCTGTACCGAATTCGGCGGTTCCCCGGAGGTTACCGGGGACGGAACCATTGTGTATCGTTTTGACGAGTTACTGCGCCGTACCGACACCGGGAACCGGTCTTTCCCGGGCCTTTCGGCCCCGGTTAAACGGCTCTTCTCGTTCTCGTCAAATTCCGGAAAAATGAACGGCTGGTTCGCCCTGATCAATGGGGTAAACCTAGGCTTCGGCGGCTATTTCCTGTTCAACGCCCTCAAATCGGGGCAGATACTGACTCAGGCCCACTTAAACGCCGCCTCGTATCTCTACGGCGTGACATACCTGCTTTTCTCCCAGATAGTAAGCAACCCTCTCCCCTTCCTGATCATCGGTCTGGGCATTGTACCTTTGGTTTTCTCCCTCTGCTTCTGGCTTATTCCCTCGATCCGTTTCCTGGGAATGAAGAAGCGCAACGAGAAGCTCAAGCTGGAAAATCTCAGGAAGGACGGTTACCGCCGTATCTGGGACAATCCCCTTTCGGTGACGGACAAAGATATCAACCCCCAGGCCCCGGAGTGCCGTCCCCGGAATCTGTCCGCCGCCCGGGAACAGGTGATCAAGGAACTGGGTTCCTATGCGGTTCCGGACGTGGCCATAGGGGATGCCGGCACGGTCTATGTATTCAAGGAGTTGGACCGGGAGAAGGCCGCGCTGGAAAACTACCGCGCCACAGTGGACGCCGGCGCTTCCGCCTTGGGCAAGACGGTGTTCGACAGCGAATAAAAAGATTTCGGGAAGGTTCCCGGGAAGCTCGGGAGACTTTGCGAAGCAATGTCCCAGGGTTCTAACCCGTTATGCCGGTCTTTTGAAATCGTCTTTATAGAGGCTTTCCCAAAACTTCAGTTTTGGGAAAAGCTGCCAATGAAAAAGCGTGTTTCGCAGCTTTCGAACCAAAGATTCGTTGGCGAGAAACCTCTATATTAAGTGTCTGTTATTAAGTGTCTGTTTTACTGAAATTATCCGTGAACCAGCCGATGATTACTTTCAGCCGTTTTTCAATTGCCGAAGGAATATGAATTCGGTTGGCGATAAAATCGGATACCTCCGCGGCGGCTGCGGCATATACCAATAGGCCGTCAGAAACGGGCTCTATGTAGAATTGTGATACAAAGTTGTTTTCCCGGATTACCGGAAATGGTCCTACTGTAAGGCTCCTGAAATTCGTCAGGTTATAGAGCAGCCCGTATGTTTCGATAACAATTTCGCTGTAGTAATAGGAATTGCCGAAATTGCTGTCCTTGACCCGTATATACATTGTATCTCTAGCAGGCACCGCCCCGGCTTCGGGAGGATCCGGAACGGGGTCGGTTTTCCGGGGGCCTTCGATACGGGTGGCGTTTTCAAAAAGGGGTATGTACTTATCTCTGGTAGCCGAGTGATAAAGGCGGCCGCCGAGATTTTTTACTTTTCCCATGGCATTATAGACCGCCAGCAAGTCCGCCTGCCTGCCTTCCGGATAGGGGATTATCTGCAGGGATTCCACATAGCAGGTCGCGTCTTTTGCCAGTATGGGCCGGGCGATGATCCTGCCCAGTTCACCCGAAGGAAGCAGCCGGAGGCCGTCGGCAGGGGCCTTGGTTTCGGTTAATCCGCCGGGAGAAAAAACCGACTTCTGATCCGCCGCGCTCATGCCGGGGAAGACATCCGAAAAGGAGCGGTTCCGGGCGTATAAAGCCGGGGACAGGGTCAGTATAATAAACAAAAACAACATCCCCGGTCTTTCCTTCATTCAATAGGCCCCTCTGCCTCTCAGAACAACCCCAACGGTTTTGTAGAGTACCCATATATCCAGCCACAGCGACCAGCTTTGCAGATAGTACGTATCAAAGGCTACCCGCTCTTCATAGTTCGTATCAGAACGGCCTGAAATCTGCCAGAATCCGGTAAGACCCGGACGCACGGAAAAAATACGATTGAAATCGGTGCCGAATTTTTGCATTTCGCCCTCATCCAAAGGCGCTCTGGGGCCGACAAGGCTCATCTCTCCCCTTAAAATATTAAGAAGTTGAGGAAATTCATCCAGGCTTGTTTTCCTGAGAAACGCGCCGATTTTTGTTACCCTGGGATCGTTTTTGAGCTTACGGTTTTTTTCCCATTCTTTCTGTATCGCCGGATTGGTATCCAGTATTTTCCGTAATTGTCCCTCCGCGTCAAAACACATGGTCCTGAACTTATATTGATAAAACACCTTCCCATAGGGAAGGCAGCGTTTACTGGCGTAAATAGCCGGCCCCCTGGATGAAAATTTTACCAGCAAAGCAATAATCAGCAGGAAGGGTAGTATGATGAGACCTCCGACAAGTACCACAAAAAGATCCATGCAGCGCTTCAAAGCGCGGTTCCAGCCCAGCTTGAGCCGCTGGGTTGTGGCAAGACCCAGAATTCCGGAAAAGTCGCGTATACTCATCCAGATATTGCCGATTTGGAAAAAAGAAGGAATTATGACATTGTACCGGAAAGCGGAAACAGATTCGGTTATCAGGCGGGAGAGTTCCTGATCCGTTACTTTCGGCATAGCAACTATCGCCATTTTGATATTGAATTTAGTAACCAGTTTTGGCCCGCAGGCAGTATCGTGGATTACCGGCACCCCCCGGTATTCCCTGACTTCCGGATCGTCGTCAAGTATTACCGCCGGAACATATCCAAGGAAACTGTTATCCAGGAGCTTGTCGATGAGGCTGTGCCCCATATTCCCGCCGCCATAGATGACGGCGGGAATTCCACCAAGCTTTGTAACGCCTAAAAAAGACCGCGCCCGGGCACGGCAGAATGATAGCACATATACAGATACTACAGCGCTGATAAGAAAAGCCACGGAAATAGCGTCAAATTCTCCGTCCTCTATATAGCGGGAAAAAATAATACCACCATACGCGATATAGGAACCGATACTCAGTTTGCGAAATTCTTCCGCAGGGGCAAGAGCGCAACCGGGGTACAGGGAAAATATAAGAAAAATAACGATAAATATCGGTACATAAGGCCAGTACATGACAAAAGAGCGAAAATTAATGGCGCTCATATCATAAAGATTTACTATGAAAAAACCTATGCCAAAAGTAAGCATGACAGAGAAAAGATCCGAAATTATCGTAACCGTGGTTGTCAAGGCTGAACTGGTGCGGCGGTAACGGCTGCGGTACCAGATGTCAAATTCATTCACAGTCATATACTAAGCATGGTGAAAAAACGATGTTTTTGCAAGTAAAGACCTCCGAAAACCAGGTTCCGCAGTCCACAGGACGAAAAAGCGGTCTACCGCCCGCTTTTCCCCATAAATGCAGGGTAGCTTTTCCAAAAGCTGAAGTTTTGGGAAAACCTCTATTATTTATTCATATAAATGACATCTTTTGATCCGAAAAGAGAATCGATCCACACCGGTACGGAACGTAACCCATGGAAAAACATACTGAAATCCCGGTACCAGCTCATATTACAGTCGTTACAGGAGGGCAACTCCAGGTCTTTTTCATCCATAGTCAGGATATTCCCCAGCACATTGGGGAGCTGCATGCAGGGCCGCACGTCAAAGAACCAGTCCACAAAAAGCACCCTGGTTCCCCCGTAACAGCGATACTTTGCCCTGGCAGGGTCCTCCAGGTAATTGATGATGTTTTTCATGGAAACCACGGAGTTAATGATTCCCGAATTACCGGCCTTTTTCAGCCGTATGGCGCCTTTCAGCCCGCAGATCACCTTTTCCCGGGACAGGCTGATCCCTTCGCCTCCCAAGGGGTATACTTGGGATTTGGAGAATGTAGGATAGTTTAGGGAGATAAAATCATAACCCATATTTTTGGCCCGCCGGCATACCTCGTCGAGTTTATCGTAGTTATCGTTCCAGATAAGCACCGATGCCATGGTCTTCAGGGTAGTCTTGCTGATCATTTCCATAGCTTTGGCCATTTGTCCCATAATATCCGGAATTTGCCGGGATTCCGACATGATTACCGGATCGCCGGAATCAAAGGAGATACTCAACAAATCGCAACCCGCATCCTCAAGCCGCTTCAGGATGTCGTTGCGCATAAGGAGTTGAGGGGCGGCATCCAGAACCGCGTTGTTCATCTTTCGTTTAGTGGCCCGCGCTACAAAATCAACTATGTTGGGATGGAGCAGGGGTTCTCCGCCAGTGATGGTTAGATGAGATACCCCGAAATCCGCAAGCCGATCTATAGCGGTAAGGGCTTTATCCTTATCAACAAAAACCTTCGGCTGCTGTTTCCATATTTCACAGAAAGAACATTTAGCTATGCAGGCATTGGTTATGGCAAATTCAGTAAACCGCAATTTACCCTTGATGAAGTTTTTAAAGATGTTCCGATTTTTCCCTAAAGCCATTTCAATATAATCTTACAAAAATCACCTGGCACTTGCAAGGGTCCCAAATCCCGGCGTCCCGAACCGCGGCCTCACACTCACCGTAAGGGCAAACTCAAAACCCTTTTCGGTTTTACCGCCGATGTGGGCGGCGTTATGGAGTATGCGGTACCCCGGTTCAAAACTGAATCGCAGCCAGGGCAGGGGAGTGTAGGTTCCCCGGAGGCCGAAGGTATAGGTATAGATCGGCGTTCCCGTTGGAGGAACCACCACATCATAATATTCATGGGTCGGCCGGTAATCATCGGTATCGAAGATGTCCGTTCCGGATCGTTCTCCCTGGGCTGCGAACAGGAAGGAAAATTCCGCCGACCAGGTTTTCAGCTTGTGATAGCCGATCCAGAACGTTGCCGCTATAGAATCCGGCCCAAAGGGAGTACCCATCCAGTACCGGATCGTGGCGTTATCCACCTCATCCTGCTGTTTATAAAAGGACCAGTTCTTGTCCCAAAGCACGTACATGAAGGGATAGGTATACACTCCTTCCAGCCCGAAGGCCCAATACCCCTGCCGGAAGGGCAAGGAAAATTCGGCTCCTCCCTGAAAGGCCAAGGCATCGGGAGTCAGATTTGTCGGCCAATGGGTTTTCTCCACCCCCAACTGGAGCTGGGTCATGGCAAAGAGGCCGTAAAAACGCATAAATTTCCAGGGCTGAACTTCCAGCTTGACTCCGAAGAAGGAACCGATCCGGGAACCGTGAGTAGGATCTTCCACATCGGCAGCGTCTAACTCCTTATTATAATCCCCATAGGTTTTAAAGGACTCAAAACCGTGGAAGATAGCCAGGGGATTGAGGAAGCGCAGTTCCAGAGGAGCATTCACCATAACCCCTTCGGTAAAGGAAAGGGTAATCATCTTAAAGAACCGGAAATGGAGATAGTGCATGTACTGGTATTTATTAACCTGATGCTGCATAACCTCTGCGCCGTATTTCACATAGGGGGAATAGAGGGTGAGTTGGCCATAGTTTATCCGTTCGGGATACTCCGAGAAGGCAATGCTTCCGGTCCTGGTTCTGCCCCAGAAATCATTCCCGATGCCGATGGCGAAATGTACCCCTGATGCTTTGCCCATAGGGATGCCGGCGCTCAGGTTGGCCCATTTTGGAAAATGGATATCAATCTGAGAAACCGGGTCCAGGGGCAGGTTGATATAGTTGTTATGCAGGGTTGCGGCGTATTCATTCATGCCGACGAAGGGCTCCATCTCGGCATTCAGCCAGGGACCGAGGGAAAGGGAGACATTAGCCCGGGCCAAGGGGTTACGGCGATGATAATCGTAGATCCAGCCTGTCTCTGAATTGGTCTTATAGTACCCCTCAAGCTGAAAGGCCCAGTCAACGCCGATTCCGAAGGCGTCATTGTTGAAGGCCAGGGGCTCAGGGGAATCCAGATAGGAGCCAAGTTCGTCAAAGAGCAGCGTCCCCTCATCAGACAGTTTCGCCGGATCGAGTTCCCGAAGCATGGCCTGCATTTGGGCCACGGTCAGGGAGGAGTCATCAAAGAAAACCCTGCCCTGTTCCCTGGAAACAATAGAGAGGGCCTGGTAGGCCCAGGAACCGGGAGGAATAATTTTTTGGGCCGGCAGGGCAAAGAGGCTGTCAAAAAAAAGGAATGTTAAAAAAAAAGCACAAGTTAGTTTTTGCATACATGCCCATCCATCCATGCGATATGCGGGTTCTTGCCCGAAATTATTTTTGATGTTATAATAATAGCAACATTACCGGAGGTTTGTCCATGATTAAAGACCGCCGTCTTTTTGTCTTTCTGTTGCTCTGCATTCCCTTGATGACGCTATCCGCCCAGACCCATGTATCGGTTCCGGTGGATGATCCGGTCTATCATATTCTGGAGCAGGCCCAATTACGGGGGCTCTGTGATCCCCTGCCGTCGGTAAAACCCTATTCCCGCTCGGTGGTTCTGGCCGCTATTAACGAGATGCTTGCCGCCGAGGTGGAAGGATTGCGCGCTCTTGGCGGGCAGGAGCGCGTAATCCTGGAAAACGCGAAGCGGCGCTTTGGAAACCCCGAAAGGGGACTCAGTTTAGAGCGGGGCGCCTATCATTATGAACTTCGTACCAGGAAAAAGGGCATACCCTTTTCCGGCGATATTGGGATCGGCGTTGAAACGGTATTTTCTGCCGGCGTCTATCCTGGCGAAGGCGATGCTTTTTGGGGTACTGATGATTGGGGCAGCATATATACCAACGGGGATATGGGTGAGCACTTTTCTTACTGGTTTAAAATCTCGGGCGGAATATTCCGTATACCCCGAAGCGTTCGTGGAGAGTACCATACTTTTTACAAGGATTTTAGTCCTCCCAGTACCAACACCTCCGGCAATGAAGACGCTGTTATTATTGCCTATAGCCAGCCTCTGTCGTGGTTTCCCTATGATTATCAGCGGAAATGGGATGGAAATAATATCTTTGGCTCCGAGGGTATCACCGCCGGGGGGCAGTTGGGTTGGCCCGATGATGTTTCAATCGGTTCTTCCATATTGTCGGAAATGTCCGGGGAATTTTTCGGAGACACTCTCAGATGGCGTTTTGGCAGGATACAGCGGGAATGGGCCGGTATGTCAAACGGGAACAGCCTCGTGTTCAACGCCACTGCAAGGCCCTTTGTAAGTCTTGAAGCGATCTTCAATCCCGTCCCCTGGTTTAGTTTCTCTGCGCTGACCGGCGGACTGGAATTTTTTGACTGGAAATCCGGCGCCGCCGAATCGTTTCAAAATTTCTTTTCAATAGGGCAGCTTGAATTAAATTACAAAAACTACGTTCATTTTGACATAGGCAGTACCGCGGTATGGCCCAAGCGTTTTGAATTGGGATACATTTTTCCGGTAACCAGCAACTTCATGTACCAGAACAATATCGGCGATTATGACAATATGGCGCTATTTGGAAACATAAAAGTTCAGTATCCCGGCATAGCAGCCCTGTGGATTTCCGGTTTTATTGACGAAATTGAAGTTTCCAGCGCCAAGCGGCTTTTTGAACTTGACCGGCAGATGTTTGCTTTTCAGGCCGGCATAAGCGGCGTAATACCGTTTCTTCCCTTCGCCCAGGTAGTGCTGAGTTATACCAAGATCGAACCCTATACTTATACGCATACCAGACTCTTTACTCCCTGGAACGGCGACAGTCTTATGGAAATTTCCTATGTTAATAACGGGGCGCCTATAGGCTATTATCTGCCCCCTAACTCGGACGAGATCAAATTATGTTTTGAACTGCTTCCGGTACCCGGTACTCAAGCGCATTTTCAGTACCAGATGATTCGGCACGGAGCGGATTACGGCAACGGAGCGGTGGACGGTAGTTCCTTCCAGTCGGAACTTGCTTCCCAGGGCCGGAGTGAGTTAAAAGAATTACGGAAGTATTTTTTGAAGGACGGGGCTTACGAATGGATACACATCATAAAGGTCGGCGGCGAATACACTTTCGGGAAGCTAAAGCTGCCCTTTACGGTGTTCGGGGAGGCGGGAATAGTGTTTTCGTATTTTACCAATATAAACGGCGGCGAGGCAAATGACGGGAGTCCTCATGGGTATAGTATAATTGATACCGCCGAATATCCCAAATCAACAACCTTCATTGCCACTCTGGGGTTCCGGCTGTTCTTATAAGCGTTTGCGTTCTTCCACAATGCGGCGGATTTTATCTTTAAAAGCCTCTTTGGAAAACTGCCGGACATGGGTTGTGAACTGTTCCCGGTCAGAAAAACTGTTTTCTCTGGATTCAAATATATCCAGGGCCCTGATAAGTGATTCCGGTGTCTGCTCATCAAAGAAAATACCCGTGACGTTCTCTTTAATAGTATCCAGAACTCCGCCCTTGCGGTATGCAATTACAGGACACCCTGCGGCGTTTGCTTCAATGGGTACAAGGCCTAAGTCCTCAATGCCGGGGAAAAGCAACGCCCGCGCGTGGGAGTAGAGTTCCATAACCTGCGCATCGCTTACCCTTCCTGCAAAAGAAACAAGTCCTGACTTTTTATACTTCCGCATTTCTTTCCCAGATCCCCCGCCGGCCACCACCAGCTTCCGCCCTGACCGGACGCAGGCTTTTATGGCAATGTCCGCCCGCTTATAGCCAGATAGCTGGCCGAAAAAAAGATAGAAGTCCTCCGGTCTGCGTTCCAGCGGCAAAAATTTTTCTATCGCTGTCGGTCCATAAACCACCTCCGCTTCACGGTTATAACAGCGTTTAATCCTTTTTGCCACATAATGGGAATTAGTGATGAAACGGTCTACCAAATTCGCTGATGTGACATCCCATGTTCTAAGAGAAGAAGTGAGATGTTTCATAAAAAAACGGGTTATCCATCCAGCATCCTGAAAATATTCATGGTACATATCCCATACATAACGCATAGGACTGTGGCAGTAGCAGATATGATAGGCATCCGGATTGGGAACCACGCCCTTTGCCGGACCCGCCTCACTGGAAAATATAAGATCATAACCTTGCAGATTAAAGTCATTTAAAGCGGCGGGCATGAGGGGCATATATTTCTGATACAACTTTTGGGCGAAAGGCAATTTTTGTATATGTGATGTATATACCCGGTGAGAAGTAATTACCGGCGAAAGTTGCTTTGGATTGTACACATGGGTGTAAATATCAGCATCAGGGAAAATTTCGAGTAATGTTTCGATTGCTTTTTCACCACCCCGCATACTAACGAGCCAGTAATGGACAATGGCTACTTTCATATTACTCATGGAAAGATTTTACTCCAGTTATTTGTATCAAAAATATTGGTACAGACAGTTGGTCGTTTGTCGTCACTCTCCCGGGCAGGGACCTAGTAAGATCTCCTCCTCTCTCTCGCCTTCAAGAAGGCCCAACTTCCCGATAAAAGTATCATTGTCGGCCCTGTTTCTGACAGCAATCCGCACCCAGCCGTCCCCGGGGAGACCTTTCTTGTCGCTAAGATCCTTTATAAATATTCCAAAACGATCAAGCAGACATTCGGTTAAGACGCCAGCCCGTAAACCTTTTCTGAGCTTACAAAGAAAATAATTTGCCTGCGATGGATAAACTTTTTCAAAAAGCGTACTGCCCTCAAGGAGGGTTCCAAAACGCTTCCGCTCCCTGGCGATCTCACGACAGGATGTAGCATAGTCTTTTTGGTACTTCCCGATAATCTGTAAAAAATATTCCCCAAAGGCGTTGATGTTCCAAATAGGCATTCGCCGGCGGAGATCTGCGATAAGTTCCGTATCCGCCGAGGCAAGCACCCCAAGCCGGATTCCGGGAATCCCATAACTTTTGCTCAAACTTTTTATTATTATCAAGTTGGGAAATCGATCTAAGAGATTCTGTTTCAGAAACGACGGGTCCTCCTCAGAATCACAAAAATCCGCGAAGGATTCATCCAGAACAAGCCGTTTATTCCGTTCCTTTAACGATTCTAGGATCGTTATAATGTCATGGGAAGGGATATAAGAACCGGAAGGATTGTCGGGGTTTATCAGAACCAGGGTATCGCACTGATCGACAAAGGATAAAAGTTCCCCGGAAGAATGATTGAAGCTGCCGGAAACAAGGGGAACTACCCTGTCCTCGCCAAAACATTCGGGGTACTCGTTAAAAGCAGGATAGATGACGCCGATCTTTCCCTGTTCTATCCCCGCTAAAGCATGGATCAGTTCTGATGCGCCGTTCCCTACCAAAATACTGTCGGCCTCCACATTAAAGAGCTTTCCCGCAAGCAGATTCTGCATATTAAGGCCTGAGGGGTATTGGGTCAGGAGATCGGAAAAATATGCCTTCATCTCATTTTGCATCTGTTCTGTTGGAAAATAGGGGTTTACAAGATAACAAAAATCCAACATCCGGGGAAAACGCCAGTATCCGCCGTAGTACCTGCTGATACGGAAAAGCTTTTCCGATGGTATCTCACAAAAGATAGTTTCGGCTATATTCTTATCCTGTACATCATCAATTTCATACCATCGCTGATCGTTTAACACCATCGCTTTTAATTCATGGGTATCAAGAGTGGCTATTACCCGTAGTACCTGTTCGTAGTATTCATTACTACCCATGGCCTTAGAATAAGCGTCCAGGAAAGGGACATAGCAATTGCGGGAAAATTCCCTGGAAAATTTGTATATGTTAACGGTTTTAAAGTAGGATTCCTTTTCATTGTAATCAAAAAATTTACGAGGAATAAAACTGCAGATAGTCCCGTTCTTTGAAATTTTAACAACGGTTCCGTCCATCCATGATTCGTAAGGGGCAACCACCGCCAGGGTTGGTTCAGAATTACAGAGGAGATCGTTTATGATTCGCTCCTCAAATATCAAATCACTTTCTAGGAGAATCGTATCGTCCTGTATCAGACACTCTCTGGCAAGATACAGAGAATAGATATTATTCGTTTTTTTGTATACATCGTTTGAAATATACTTGATATCGATATTTTTATATCTGGTTCCGATAAATCCCATTAGGTTATCTTTTTGATAACCAACGACAATAATACATCTGTGTATTCTCTCCTTGTCCAAGGCATCCAGTGCCCGCTCGATAAGGGTTCGGCCATTTATCCGCAACATGCATTTGGTATTGTCCTGTGTATATTTCCCAAGACGAGTTCCCATTCCTGCCGCCAATATTACTGCCTGCATAGTCTCATTCCTTATATTCCTTTAAAAGATATCGAGTGACAAACAGCTTGAGGGAATCGCATTGCAAATCAGGTTCGACCGTATTTACACCTTTACCTATTAAGACCGCTTTGCAACCCGCTGCTTTACCCGCAAGAATATCACATTCATTGTCTCCGACCATCCAGGATGTCGATAAATCTATATTGAATTTTTTTGCCGCTTCAAACAACATCCCCGGTTTTGGTTTTCTGCATTCACAGTCGATCTTGTACTCGGAACGCTCTCCGGGAAATCCTTTATCAGGATGGTGGGGGCAGAAATATAGGGCATCAAGAAATGCCCCTTCCTTACCCAAATCACTTTCCATTTTTTTGTGGATCGTTTCGAGTTCTTCTATTGTACATTCGCCACGGGCAATAACCGGCTGATTGGTAATAATAATGGCAAGATAGGGAGAATTATTGATTTTTTTTAAAGCATAGGCCGCACCGGGAAGGAGATGAAGATCTTCCGGTTTCGTGACAAATCCATTCAGCCTATTAATAGTACCATCCCGGTCAAGAAAAATCGCCCGTTGTTTCTTACTGAGGTTCCGGGCGGTGACAAGATCATCCTCAAGGTCATGCTCAACCTGATGATACCGCTCAGGTGTTCCCATATCTTTGATATACTCAGGCGTATCATAAGCAAAAATACGGTTTGTTGCAATACATGGTTTAAGAATATCCCTATCTAAATCAACTTTTCCAGCAGGTATATTTTTTTTTGCAATCTCAAGTAATTCTTTAGTAAGTATCTGAATTCCGGCATTAACCCGGTTTTTATAATACAGGCGGGTATCCTCTTTGTTTATCCATTGTGTAACTCGTAATTCAGAATCGGTGACCAGGAGAGCACTGTCATAGGGATGGCTGTTCGGATGTGACACGAGAGTAGCCAAAGCACCTTTTTTATAATGGGCGGTAATCAGTCGGGAGAAATCAAGATCGAAAATAACGTCACCGTTTAAGAGAATAAACGGATCAGTTAAAGATTCCATACACTTAAACAAGGCTCCTGCGGTTCCCAACGGCACAGGCTCCTGAAAGTAAGTGATATGTACACCGAAAGTAGTTCCATCATTAAAATATGAAGTAATGGCGTTACTTAAGTAACCGGTTATAATCAGAATTTCTTTGAGCCCCATTTTGAGGAGGCAGTTTATCTGATATTCCAGAATCGGCTTCCCTTTAATTTTCATCATTGGTTTAGGAATGTCCCGGGCGAGTTCTGAAATTCTGGTTCCTTTGCCCCCTGCCATAATAACAACTTTCATATTATATTGTGTTTCTCAGAGTTCATAAAAATGATCTTCAATCATGAGGCATAATGTGTGATATATGGGAAGATGAAGCTCTTGAATTTTATATGTCTCTGTTTCCGGTACTATGATCGTGATATCTGCATGTTTGGCGAGAAGGCCGCCGTTTCCCCCGGTAAGCCCTATTGTTTTTATGCCGATAGCCTTTGCGGTTAAGAGCGCATAATAAATATTTTTTGCGTTCCCCGATGTAGATATGCCGGTAAAAACGTCTCCTTTTCTTCCATAACCTAAAACCTGCTGGGCAAAGATGATTTTTCCGTCAATATCATTTATACACGCTGTATTCAAAGAGTTGTGGCCTGTTAAAGCTATAGCGGGTAGAGTCCCCTGCAAATGGCTCCCGAGCCAGATGCCGGCTTCACGGTCAAGTTTTTTTAATTTTTCCGTTAATTCGGCAGCGATACATCGCTTTTTCACAAATGACTTCATTAATTCCCCGACAATGTGTTCCGCATCTGAAGCACTACCGCCGTTGCCTGCCACAAGGAGCTTGCCACCTCTTTCAAAAGCATCTATTAAGAGCGAATAAGCAGCAGCAATATTATTTTGCAAAGAAGCAAGTGGGGAATAGCGTTCAATTAACTGTTGTAGATAGTCCATGCCTGGGTTCCTATTTCAGTGAAACTTGTGGTAATAATAGTTCCGCCTTTTTTTTTAAGGGCATTGATCAAGTTAATCCGATTACAGGGATTACAATAAATCATCATAAAACCACCTCCTCCAGCGCCGGAGATTTTTGCCGATTCAGCACCATTATCCACGGCATAACAGTAAAGTTCATCAAGAAAAATATTACTGATAGAAGAAGCTAGATTCTTTTTTGCGGTCCAGCCATCCCGAAGACATTCGGAAAATGATTTAAAATCTCCTTTTAGAAGCGCCTCCTTCATTAACACGGCTTGATGTTTCATTTCATGCATACTTTCTATATTCTTATTGTCCTTCTGTTTGGTATGCTCTATCTGCTCATTGATAATGTTAGCGCTTTCCCGTGAAACACCTGTATAATATAGAACAACAGAAACCTCCAGCTCGTTACGAATCCATCGTTTTAACCTGAGTGGATTAACAATGACCTTTTCATCGTTAAAAAACTCCATGAAGTTAAACCCACCGAATGTAGCTGCATACTGATCCTGCTTACCCCCTGCCAATCCAATATCAATCCTTTCTATGCGATACGCGAGATCCGCAATATCATATTCTCCTAAGGGAAGATTAAGCCATTCTATAAAGGCTTTAATAATAACGACCACCATAGTTGATGATGTGCCAAGCCCAGATCCCGCAGGGACGTCGGAAAAAGTAACCATATTGAACGATAAAGATTTTCCGGCACAGTAATCAGATACAATACGATTATAGATACCTGTATGCAGGGGCAATCGTTTAGATATTTCTAATTTGGGTGAAGAATCAAATTTTTCATTTATATTGATATCTACTGCCTTGAAAAAAATCCGTCCGTTATCTGTAGGCTCTATGATACAATATGAATAGAGATCGATAGTAGCGTTAAGAACATAACCGCCATAGAGACTGTAATAGACCGCTATATCCGTACCTCCTCCCGCAAGACCCAGTCGCAAGGGGGCTTTAGCGCAGATTCGCATGATCCACCTCTTTATAATTACCCTCAGATATTCTTATCATAAAATCAACTATTCTTTTTCCGGCTTCACCCCGATACATCCATGCCTCATCTTTAGCTTTTTGCCTCGCTATCGCTAGATTATTGTTGTCAGATAGTTTTTTAATAAGAGAACCAATCGATCCAAACATTTTTTCTCCTAATTCTATTCCAAAATCCTCAACAGCCCGAAATTGCCAGAGTTTTCTTAAATCTATTTTACCGTTTTTGGTCAAACATATATCATAGGCATCATAAGGTCGAAGATCAATATCTTGATTGATATATAAAACAGGCTTGTCACATAGAAAGGCATAATCGAAGATAACACCAGAAAAATCCGAGATCATTACGTCTGCTTTTAACAATGAAAAGATATTATCCCTTTCATAATCCCAGATAAGATTTTTATGATCCTTATATTCTTCAGTTAATCTGTCCAGCATATCCTTTTCGGATATTTTAGACTGTGGATGAGGCCTTATTATGATATTCCAGCCTGTCTCGATAAGCGGTTCTAAAAATTTTCTACCGTATTTTGAAAGTATTGCCGATGGTCCCCATGATGGAGAAACCAGTATTGTGAATTCTCCGGTTTTAGCTGCCGTTTCGTTCTGGCTGACAAGTCCTTTTATCTTTTCTGCATATACATCAAGATATGGACATCCGACAGTAACAAGCTCTTTTGTCTTTATAAAGCGCTGTGTTTCCAAAGTCCGAATATCTTTCGCCTGATAGTCACCGGTTAATAAGACAGAATCAAAATAATCAAGGCCAAAAAGACGATATAATGACGCATCACTTGGAGCATGAAGTATATGACAGTAATGTCTAACGCTTTTCGAACGTTTTAACTGATATACATCGAGACCTGGTGTTGTCATAAGAATAATATCTGCCGATATCAGATTGAGTCGCGCAAAAGCCCTGTTTTCTTTACCTATAAATTCAGCTTTTATGTATTGATATTTAAAAGTAAATACCGGGTCATCCTGTGAAGATGTAAGATATAAGAGAGAAACCATTCTTTTTTCAAATTCATCCACTATGGGTTTAAAGAGATTCCAATACCGCTTTTCTTCGGCATAGATAATGTACCGGTTTAAACTACTATTCTTTAAAGAACTAGTATGATCACCCGAAAGGAAAATTTTAATACGAATAAAAAGCATTCGTAAGACGAAATATAGTGTCGCTGTGATCCCAATGAGTATCGAAAAGAGCATACTACCTGTTCCGGGATCGATATAAAGAAAGTACATAACCAACTAATCCCTTTTACGAATTATCTTTTTTTGGAAATAAAAAAACATCACACGCTGTACATATAATAAAAATCAATTATATATTTATTTCCAGGTAAGAAATAAGGGAGTACTGTTAACGGAGATGTCTATTTCATTTTGTATTAAAATGGAATTTTCTGATGATATATCATGTCGTAAATGGCCGGTTCCGGGAAGAGAAAGATGTATCAAGGAAGATCCCGCTCCGTTTTTCCAAAGGACTAAAGTACTATTATTTTCCCCCTGGAAATAGAGTGCTGTGATAGATAATGGGAATCCGATATTCCTTGAAAAATCAGGAATATATATTGTATTGGAGAGATATTTTCCACAGAGAGCAAAAGCAAAAGCACCTTTTTTATATGTTAAATCAGGATATAAAAGGCCAAAAAATTTTTCAGAATCTATCCGTAATCCTTTTTTATATTTGTCGTAATTGTCAGATAATTCATACCAAAAAATCTTATTCGCACCACGAGCAGCAAGACCTGATAGAGTTTTTATAATATAGCCGGGGTATTTATCTTCTGAAACACGGGTTGGATACCAGCCATTTGTTGGGAAACCGATTTCTGTTACCCAGATTTCACCTTCAAATTTTTTATTTTTCAAGATTTCTAATAGTCTGTCGTATAGTTTTAGTGATTTTTCCGGATTTGACGCATAAGGATGGAAACTTATTATATCAATATCATCAAAAGCACCATAATCGAACATTTTTTCGATAAACCGGTTTGGTACACGCCAAAAGGCTCCCCCGAGTATCAGCGCATCAGGATCTGTTTTACGAATTATCTGGACTGTTCTTTTTGTGAGTTCATAAAATTCAGTATCTGTCCCTTTCCAAAATATCCAGTTTGGTTCGTTCCAGATTTCATATGCTTTTATTCTGCCTCGATACCGGCTAACTACCTCTTTAACAAAATCGAGATATAAAGATATATCATCGGCATTTACAACACGTCCCTTTTCAGCTGATGTCCAGGGTACTTCATAGGCAAGCATCGCCAAGAGCCTTTTGTCATTCCGGTTAACATCATCAACCAAATCGTCATATTTGCCAAAATCAAATAGCCCTTGTTCTCTCTCAATATCCGCCCAATGAAAACCTTTCCGTATCCATGTTATTCCTAAATTATCTATTATTTGATAAACATCCTCTGGCTCTATAAAACCCGGTACTAAACCGAGAAATTCAGAAGATACTTGTTGTCTTTCGAGTGTTGTATAATTATTTATTGTACATGAAAAAAAGAAAAAAAACATACTATTAACTAAAAATATATGCCGCATTTCTGTTCCAATTAGAATTGATCTAATGTTTATTTTTCGACCGGTATCCAGTTGTTTAAATCAAAAATATTACCGTGAACATAGTAATCAAGCTTTGGATTTAAGGATGCCGTTTTTTCAGTTGGTTTTTCAGGATGTATCGAACCCGATATCGCAATGTAAAGAGGTTTCTCTTTTAGGGAAGAAGAGATTTCCCTGCCGGTGAAAGGATTTACCATCTCCTTGACCTGCCCTGAAAGGGCTAAAACGGGAACATCAGCGTTTGACATAAAGGTCATATCTGTCTTTATCGGACCTGAAGAATCAAAATCTTTTACAAGCAGAAGAGGATTGAAATTGTCTAAAGCAAAAGGAAGACTATTTTTCACTGTATAATTCATTTGAGGACCATGATCTGAGACAAGAATAATCCTGGTATTATCATAAACACTCTCTGATTTTAAGAAAATAAACCAATCAGCCAGACGTTTAATTGATGCGGCATTAACATGATATGCCTGTTCTTTCTTAAATGGGCTGGTGCCGTAATTAGTAATATTCATAGCCGGATAATATTCATGGGCCTGAAAAAAAGAATTATCATGGGTGGTATTATTTACCATAATAAGCGCCGTATTTTGCCTTTCAGGATTAAAATTAGTAAGGCGGGGCAGATAATCAAGTACAGAATAACCGTTAAGTGTAGTAGTCATTTTTTGCAGAAAAACCGGAGCGCACCAATCCCCCTGCAGATAAATTGCTTGATGAAACGCATAAGGAGACATTTTAAATAAACTATACCATAACATGTTTCGTTTTAAAATATCACTTGTAGAGTTACTGGCAAAATTATGTTCTTTAAGCCAAAGTTTTGTATATTTAGAATCTGTTATGTACGCCTTTACATTTTTGTAGGGGTTATATATTCGCAAATCTTCCTTGAAGCTGTAATTAGGATATGGCGGATCGGTTACAACAACTGAGAAGTCATTTTCGGAAAATAGACGAGGCATTAACAACAGGGCTTCGTTGTGTTTTTGGACCATTGTTTCTGTATTACGTTTATTTAACTCCTGGGGGGTATACTCATAACTGCCAAATATTGGAGGCGACCCAAGGTGTGTGAAACCATTAAAAGAGACAGTATTCGGATAGTAAGTAAATCCTGAATATATATTTCGTAATTCAGGACTTTCTTCAAAAATGAACGGAATAAAGGCATTAAGTGCCCTGTCAAGCATAATAATAATGATGTTATTCCCGGTTTTTGATAATTGAATTATAGGTTCGACTGTCTCCACATCAGTATGATCATTTTGATGAAACTGTGCAAGTTCGTTAAATTCTCTGTTAATAGATATTATATTAAAGGCAGAAACACCTGTAAGAGAAAACATACATAATGAGAGAGAAATCAGCAGGACTTTATATTTATTGATAAAGAAAAGAGTCAAAACAAAAAGAGTCAGAAATAACATAATGATAGCGTTTATTATTATGTTATTCATTGAAGGGTCGACGTTTTTTTCAAATATAAAATCAATAGATATTAGCCCGTAATTGCCCGTAAAGAAAAAATAATTACAAAGTGAGGCAGAACAAAGAATAAAACCAATAAGAACGAATAGTATCTTTATATTCTTTGAAGAAAGAAAGTAAAGACAAATCGGCCAAAATACAAAGCAACCGAAGGATTGAATCGCTGTATTAAAAATAAAATACAATGGCGTTGTATAGGAATCAATATAAGAAAATTCCTGCGTCGATGATGAAATAAGTTGTGATGGGATAAACAGTCCGCTTATAATCCAAAGTGACAGAAAAGATAGAATAAAAAAAATAAATTTTTTTCTCGATGAAAAATGAATACACGGCATATGTATCGTGTTATTTTTAAAAATAAAAATAAGCCAGGGAATAACGCCAATAACGCCAAAAATAACCGACAGGATGATTGGTGTTCTACGGAACCCTTTATAAACTGCCATAAGGTAGTAAATCACCATGAAACAAAATAATGACAGCAAAGCCGATAGAATCAATTGCTTTGATTTGAAGGGTGTCTTGTAATAAATGTTTTTAAAAAATGAGAAACACTGATTCATCGTCCAGTAAACAACCAGACCGGAAGGAGAATTATATAATAGGATCAAAAAAAGAAACGCCATACCGTAGATTTGTATTTTGTCTCTCGGGGGCAGTCCTTTTGTATAGACCGCACCAGCCGCGCAATTAATCAAAGTCATTAGCAGGGGAAGGAGGTTTATACCGCCATATAAAGAAATAAGTTTATCCGGAGCGCCAAGATCGGTAATTCCTAAGAACGAAACGCCTTTGAGTATCGCTAAATTTGAAAGATACGAATAAGCGGCGATGAAAAACGGTATCTGTATCATAAGGCCAAAAGCACTACGCAGGGCATAAACCGGGTGGTAATGGTTTTGCCTGTATAGCGTAGCGAGTATCATATACTGTTCATCGTTTTTGAATACCGCTTTAATTCTTTCGATAGATGGTTTTAACTTTTTTTGTATTTTTCTCTCGGCTTCCTGCCATCTTTCCGCAACGTAATAGAGAGGTAGACAGAAGACACTGACGGCTCCGCTTATCATTAACAGCGACACACCGGGATGCTTGAATACTTTCTGGGAGAAAGCAAATATTACCTCAATGAGCTGGATGATAGGATAAATAATAACAGTATAAAGAATCTCAAGCATTTTTATTATTCCAATTTTTCACTTCAATATATGCTTTATTAAAAATTGTTATTATCTTAAAACCCTGTCGTTTGCAGCGGATTAAATCAAAAAATGACAAAAATTGAACAAAAAATTTTGGCGAAGAGAAATGCTTTCTATGAAAATAGCATTGATTCTTAAAAAAGGCAAGCCAGTAAGTTTCTGATTGTGAGACCCTGGTTCCACCTCCGGCAGACATGTGATGTATCAACGCCGCTTCAGGATCATAGAGGATACGGTAACCAGCCTTTCGTAACCTGACAGCCATATCTGTATCTTCACGGTATGCGTTTCCAGTATAATTGATATCAAATAATCCTACAGCGTCAAAGATAGTTTTTTTAAAGGACATATTACAGCCTATACAGGCATCGGAAAACATCTGTTTATCTCGGGTAAAATCGGAAAAAACTCCTAATTGGTTTACATAGGAGGCTTTATAGGGGAATAAGCAAAAAATACAGCGTTTTATTTTATCTTTTAAACCTATTCGTTTGTCAAAGACAATATTTTCGACGGTACTGTTGTTCTCTATTATTACTTTTCCGGTAACACATCCTATAGTCTTATCCATATGATCATTTTTATGAGTTATTATTAAAGTATCCGAAATGGTGACATCATCATCCAGAAAAAGTACAATATCACCCACAGCCGCTCTAATGCCTAAATTACGGGCATTGGGAAGGTTAGGGAAATCAGAATGAATAAGCATGATATCCTGTCTTTTTTCCGCCTCAAAAAGATAGGCTGCGGTTTCGCTGTCGTGCTTTCCGCTTTGATCTACAACGATGAGCTCATAGTACTGTTCCTTAAAATGAATTACCCTTTCAAGGGTGTTTCTTAGTATTTCATTACGATTGTATGTTGGTATAACGATAGACAAATTCATGAAAGATGTATAAGAATTCAAAAAATATAATATTAAACTTGTCCAGTAACCCAGTTGGTTACTGAACAAGTCTTGCGATTTTTCAGGCTAAAGCCTCACAAAATCGCGTTTTTAAACGGAAGTTGTTCAATAACTTCAGTTATTGAACAACTCTATTAACTGAATTTTTCTATTATATAATTATAAAATGAATAGACATTTTTATTCGTTTTATCGCCAATTTTATATGTTAATTTATGGCAGAAAGAAGTCTCCCGGACGTTTTCCCATTGTTCAGGATCAAATTTGTTAAATAATAATTCAAACTGTAAATAATGTGGATTTTGATTGCTGTAATAGGGAATATGGTCAAAAATGGCACGGCTTTCAGAATCATTTTCAATAATTGCCTTAATAAAGTGATGATATATAAAATAATCAATTAGATATTTTTCTTTTTCCCAATAATTAATAAGATTACAGAGCTGCCGGTATAACAAAATATTTCCTTTTTTATTTGCTATAATAAACCAGCTTGAAACTGGAGTATACGGATATTTTAAGGGACACATAAAAAAGAAAAGAGGTTTTTTCAGCAATTTTTCCGGTATTAGGGCGGTAAAAAGAACCGTAGCATCACACCAGACACCGCCATAGGTATACAATAAATAGGTCCTGATTATTTCTGAAAAATGAGTACCTGACAGGCATCCTTTTTTATGCTTTTCCAGGATAGTATCAGGCAGTGTTATATACGTTTTAAGGTTTTCATACGTGATAAGAATAACCCTGTGTCCCGAGGAAATCCGCTTAAGAGATTTATAACAACTTTTTACCAAAAGGGGTGCGTTTTCTATACCTTGTAACCAGCAGGTCCAATAAACAAGTTCATTTGGTTTTATGTCATTTTCAGGACAAGAGAAAGCCCGATCCGCAAAGTGTTTTAAATAGTAGTTGTTATAAATACCAGCAGATGATTTTTCTAAAAGATGGAGACAGGTATGATGATCGGTTAAAACCCTGATAATTGTACCATAAAATATTTTTCTAAGGCCGTGATAAAGTCCATGGCTTTTAATTACGGCTGCTGAAGATTTCAAAGCTTTTTTTATTATCAATAAAGACACTAAATCCCCCCTATGGCTTTTTTAATTATTCTGTCAACTACATGCCGGGCGGCATTTCCGTCATTACCAAATAATCCCAACTCCTGAAAGTAAGTATCAATCCTTTTAGTATAGGCTTCCTTATCAAAGATCCTGATACATTCTAGCAACTCCTTGTTGTTTAAGGACAAAGGATACGGAAGTGAAGCCAAATCAACGTAAAAATCGCGCTCCTTTATATATTCATCATAATCCTTTGCAAACAAAAAAACAGGCTTTTTCATTATAGAGAAGTCAAATAAACTACCGGAATAATCAGTAATCAGTATATCAGTTGCTAAAAGAAGTTCTTGCATGTCATTGTAGAATGAAGCATTGAGAATTGTGTCGTTGTAATTTATTAATTTTGATTTACCTGATATATTAGGATGCAGTCTTATTAAAATAACCCAATCGTCGGAATTGTATTTTTCTTTCAAAGCCCCGAGTACAGCCGTGTAATCAAAATCATACACATCAGGATTAAAAATATTTCTAAATGTCGGGGCATAAAGTATTATATTTACAGATTTATTTAAATGAAAATGATCATAAACTTTTGATATTATCTGTTCGTCATAATTGATAAGAATATCATTTCTCGGATAACCATATTCAAATATTTCTCCATTATACCAGAAAGAAGATTTTATCAAATTACTCTTTGCCTTGCTGCCTGATAAAAATAAATCAATTATTTTTGAATCCCGTTTTGCCATACGCTTGTAGTATGGGGTTAACATGTTTTCAGCATCTTTTTCAACAAGCTTTAAGAGCCCAATCCCTCCATGCCATGTTTGAATATAATATTGGCCTTTTCGTTTTAATTCATAGATTTGTTTTCGACAGTTATCTATCCATATTTTAGCTGTCACTTCGTGGTAAAATGCTTTTATTGAACGGTAGGCGACCGGAATTATACCATTCGGGAGACTTTGAAAATACTTTCTTTGACATTCCCATACAATTTTAAAATCAAGATCCCGTCTTAATATTTCCGCTATAATATATTTAGGACTATCACCATATCCTTTGCCATTAAAGTTTTTTACAAATATTTTATTATTTTGCATGGGAAATATTCGAAAAACGAGAAAAAATAATTTACAAATGATATTTAAAATAAATCGTACGATTTTTCGCATTTTATTTTGAGAACCCCTTTAATTCTCTATATATAGATATAGATAATGTAAGCATTCCACAGCGGTTGTTGTTCGGAAACCGAAGTTTCTGAACAACTCTATTATAGAAATACCCTGTTTAATTTAAAATATAATATGGGTATGCACTTGACGCAGGAAAACGCTAGTGCGAGACTATTTTTGCATACGTCACCGGTTCAAGCCTGACAGCATTTTGTAGCAATCGGTAAAATAATAAACCTCGGCTGTTT
>JAIRNJ010000275.1 GCA_031258115.1 Treponema sp.
GGGGATAAAAGTGATGGTACAGGCCGCCATCAACACGGGCCAGTTGGCGGCATACAGGCCCTGCATATTTGCAAGACCCAGGGGAAGGGTAAAGAGCCGCTCGTCAACGATATAGATAAGAGGGGTAAAGTAATCGTTCCAGGTTCCCATGAAACAGAAAATTCCCAGCGTGGCCAGGGTGGGGCCCGCCATGGGCAGAAGAATTCTGAAAAAGATCATGAAGGGATTACAGCCGTCGATCCGTGCCGCATCATCCAGGGACTGGGGAATGGTAACAAAGAACTGACGCAGGAGAAAGGCTCCGAAGGCCGAAACCATGGGAGGAATCATCAGGGGCCACAGAGATCCTGTCAGGCCCATCTTCGACAATTTTTTAGGCACAATTGCATACATCAGTTTTATTGATTTATAAAAGGCAGCAGAGTCATCCTGAGATCCGTGCATCCGTAGGGAACAAGTTCAATCTCCTCCCCGGCGCCCAGAGGTCTAAGGCCCGCAGGAGCCGGAGAAGCAGCGCCGTTCAGCATGGGCCAGTCGACGGGAATACATGTTACCTTGAGCCTGAGCGGCGCATGGGACAGATCTTTGGTAAAGGCCGGGCCGGTAAAATGCTCCCGGCAGAGGCTCAGATCTTTCCTCTCCGCCGGGCCATTCCCCCCGGAAAGGGCAAAATTCCAGGGAGACTCCCCGTAGACTTCGTAGTCACAGTAGGGGAACTTCCTTTCAACTCCGTTCCGCGTGTACTCCCGTTTTTCCCAGCGGGCTTTGACCGGCAGGGCAAACACAAGGTTCCCCCGGCGGTAAAAATAGAGGGTGTTTCTGAGAGCCGCTTCTTCGGTGATCCGGAGTTCCCCGCCCTGCAGATCCGAAGGAACAAGATGAGGCTCTTCAATGGAAAAGGGCACAAGCTCCGCGGCAAAATCCATTTCGACTTTAAGTTCGGTTTTTCCCTGCCATGTTTTATTGATGCTGCGCCGGGTGGAAACCGGTATCTCTTCGCCGTTCACGCGTATGTTCCGGGCAGAGGCGGGGAAACGGAGAGAAAGTGAAAACCTTACCGGGTTTTCGGCATCAAGAATCACAGTATAACTGTCTTCAAAAGGATAGTTGCTTACAATCTCACAGTGAACCGGAACGCCCTGTATCACCGTATCAAGGGTGCAGGGCACGATGGCTCCCACGGCGAGACCGCCGCCGTCCCGCAGGATTCCTGACAGGGCAAGTTTGGGCCAGCCCTGTCCAAAATTGGCGGTACAACAGCCGAAGTTGGGTTCCAGGCCGAAGAGGTGGGACTCCTCGTTGTTGGTGAGGAAATGGGTTTTTTCAAGTTTGCTGCACTCCACTTGATTGCTCATCTGATCATATTGATGAGTCCACATGTCCGCACTGCAGGCTGCGGGGAGGCCGTTGAAGGCAAGGGTTTCCAGGCGGTCGGCCCAGACATCCCCGGCGCCGAGAGCCAGAAGCCACTCATACGAGTACATGGCCTCAACGATGCCGCAGAGTTCCGTACCATGAATGGGGCTGCGTCCCGCAAGGCATTCGTCCCCGGTAAAGTGTCCGATAGGCATGCCGTGATCCCGGAGCAGAATTCTCAGGGCTTCTTCGGCAAAATCATCCGCAGCAGAATCACTGTTGTGCAGAGGCTCTTCGGATGAAGCGGCAAAGGAATCGTAGAGGGCTTCGCTTTTAAGGCACATGGCAAGATTTACCACATGGGTCAGGAAATTCCAGCGTCCCGGGCCCTGATTCTGTTTGTAGGGCCAGGCACGAAAGAGGGCCTTCCAGTCTATGCCCTGGGTCTTGAGACGCAGCGCCAGATCCGGCATCCACTGTTCGGGATTGCGCTCGTAGAGCCAGCGCAGGGGGATGATACATTCAAACCAGCGGGCCGAGCCCCAGGCAAAGAGCGTTGCAGGCTCAAGGTGGAGGCTCAGGCACTTGAGAGCCCGGTACACCGCCCCGGGGATACGCTCATCCCCGGTACAGTCGTGATAGAGGACAAGAACTTTGCAGATAAGAAAAACAACCCACACATCATACCTGTGGCGTTCCTCTTTTGTGCAGGGGCAGATCCAGCCGTCACTTTCCTGCCGATCCAGGATTGCATCAATGTAGAAACGGGCCCGCCGTTTGAGATCCTCATCATCCAGAAGCCAGGCCATGGGAATAAAACCGTCCAGCCAGTAGGGAAGGCGTTCCCAGCCTTCACGGTCGCCTCCTATCCATTTGCTTTTCCCCACATCGGGCCACACCTTGTCGAGGTTTCCACAGAGACCTTC
This sequence comes from Treponema sp., assembly GCA_031258115.1. Taxonomy (GTDB): domain Bacteria; phylum Spirochaetota; class Spirochaetia; order Treponematales; family Breznakiellaceae; genus JAIRNJ01. The sequence continues at coordinate 2,283 of JAIRNJ010000275.1, forward strand.
CGCCTGGATACGAAGCTGTTCCCGAAGCCAGCCTGACGGCTTGAGTTCATTCGCTGTAAAAAAACGGTAGCGTAAATTTTTCATTGATTATTCCTTATTAAAGAAGATATCTTTCGGTATTAATGCCAGTATAAAACTCATGACGTGCCCGGTCAATGGAGACTCCGGCATTAAGCCGATAGATTGATAGTAAGCCCCAGGGTTGATGATACTTTTACAAAAGTAAGTAAATTGCAATTTATCCCATTTTCAATTTTTGATAATTGCTGCTGAGTAACATTACATTTATGAGCAAGTTCCTTTTGAGATAAACCTAATTTTTCCCTGGCTTCAGCTATAGCCGTCCCCAATTCAAGAAGATGTTTTTCTTCCTCAAACGCTTGTTTGAATTGAGGATTTTTCAACTCTTCATTAAGATAATCTTTGAATTTTTTCATTTTCATTACTCCTTATATCCGATTCCTTAAACCGTGCAAGAAAATCGGCACGACGATCTTTTGCCAGATTTATTTCAGATTTGGGAACAGTACCGGTATGTTTATTAAAAGCATTGGTCAAAACAATAATATCCCGGAAGCAAAAAAAATATAAAACCCGT
>JAIRNJ010000318.1 GCA_031258115.1 Treponema sp.
CGTCCGGCGCGCTTTAATTAGTGTCTGTCCACAAAGCCGGTTACTTTACTTAATCCGGTTCAACAGTATCTCTACCCGATCCTTGTATCTTTCCGGAGAAGCCGCGGCGGCATCCTGCAGAAAAACTACGGCTTCGCTGTTTTTGCCCGCGGCAGCGGAGTTAAGTCCCAGCGCATAGGAGACAAGGCCCCTGTCCGCTCCGTACTCAAGGCTGGAACGGTAGTACTGCTCCGCAAGATTGTAGTTTTTTTCGTCATAGGCAATAAGGCCCAGGTAATAATAGGGAATGTGCTGGGCCGGTTTCTGATCCAGCGCGGCCATAAAGGCCAGTTCCGCAGTGACGGGATCTCCTGAGCCGTAAGCCTTTGCGCCTTCATCCACCAGCTCCGCAAAGGTTCTGCGGGATGCGATATAGGAACCAAAGTCCGCGGAAAGGGCAGGCGGGGGAGACCATGCGGAAATCCGCTCATATACCGCTTCTCCGTTTTCCGCGGCGTTTTTTGCATTGTCAAGGATCATGAAGCTTTCTATCATGGTTCTAAAGTATTCTTCCTTTCCGGAATTGAGAAAGAAGGAAACCAGAGCCCAGGCGGAGGCCTGAAAGTTTTCCGGCACAGTCCTGCTGTCCGCCAGTAAAATTGCCTCTACCCCGGGCATTCTGCTTCCCATGGTCTTTACCGTATTAAGCCGGGAGAGGTTTTCCTCATAGGAGAGTTCCCCGTTTTCATCGGCTTTAAGGCTGCTGAAATAGACGGCAAATCCTTCCCGCATCCATGCCGGCGGGTTGGACACAAAGGCCCGTAAAAACTGAAGGAATGCCTCACGGGGAATCTGCCCGGCCCTTTCATCTCCCGATGTGTGGATTACCAGTTCCCGTCTTTCGGGACTTGCGTAGTGAAGGTACACAGCCCCCGGCCTGTCCGAACCAAGTCTTGAACTGACATAATCGGTGTAGGCCTGTCCGTTATCAATAAGCCTGACCCGCAGCGGCAATGCGGCTTTTGATTCATCAAAACGGAAAAGCCTGTTGTATACCGTAAACCGGGCTTCCAGTTCTTTTGAAAGAAGGTCCGTCATGCGGCTGTCTCCTGAAAATACATAATGAACGTTTCCGGCCCCGCTTTGGGCAAAAAGACTTCCACCGGCAAGCAGTAACAGTATCGCTGTCAGGGCCAATCCTGTTTTTTTCATTCAAACCTCCTTTCTGAAAACACCTATTCTACGATTCTACGATCTTGTCAATGATAATATTAACCTCTTCAATAAGTATACTGGTATAGCGTTCAAGGTTGTCGATAATGTACTGCTGCAGGGCATGCATGTTTCCCCCCAACTGGGTACCGTAGGGCACATCAATGGTAAGGGCGAGCCTGTAGCCCATCTCTTCATCCTTGATGACAATTTTTTTTATTTTGATTTCCGGATTATACTCATCCATGCAGTGGATAACCATCTGGCTCAGGGCCGCCTCGCTGATCATCACCTTGCCCCGCTTTGAGTATTCAGGCCGTACTACCGACTTTTCGTGAACCTTGGGTATCGATGCAATCCCTGTCGGCCCTCCCTTCCGGCGGAAGATTCTGATGGCATCATAAAAAATGTTGGGATAGCTCCGTTTGATTTCGATGGAGGGTACGGGGATGACATGTTTTCCTTCTATGCGCCTGGTGCGGATTGCCTTGTCGATTTCCTCCTGGGTGGCGATGTCCTCTATCTTGATGAGCTTTGAAGGAGGGGGAAGCTGCAGCCGGGCGGCAATCTTGTTTACCATCTTTTCGCTGGTTCCCAGAATCAGTATCTTCTTGAACTTTTCTCCCTGGAGCTTGCGGGCAACCTCATCCCGCTGGGACTTTTCGTCAAAGAGGGCCACCTTGACCGCTGCCATAAAGGTTTTCTCCTTCTTGGCGGAGTGTCCTGCCAGAATCCGGTTTTCCCGGATCAAAAGCCCGTCGTCAATGATAAAATCTATCCCGTACTTCTGGGCTACCAGGGCTGCCCGGAAACTCTTTCCCGTGCCGCTTTCCCCGATGAGAGCCAGGGTTTTTACCCTTTTTATCTTCCAGAAGATGTCCCACCACATATTTTTATTATAGGGCTTTGCCGCGGAGGAGGTAAAGTGGAACGGCATCCTATTCAAGAATGAAACCGGGAAACAATTCCTCAATCCGGGAGCTGAACTTTCCGGGCAGGGGCGCAGTAATACTGTGGGGCAGGGCGGGGAGCAGGATTTCTGCCGCGCCGGTTTTCAGGAGCCGCCAGGCATGAAGGAAGAAGCCCCGGCCCCCGGCGCGGCCTGAATACTTCCTGTCGCCTGCCAGCGGATGTCCATGGAAGGCGGCCTGGGTGCGGATCTGGTGGGTTCTTCCGGTTTCAATCTCAGCGCGGATAAGGCTGTATGTTCTGCCGGAGACAAGGGGCCTGATCCTTGTGACCGCCCTTTTCGGAAGATCCTCCCCCCGGCGTCCCTGCACAGACATGTGCAGCGATTGTGCGGGCCCTTCATGTATACGGCTTATGCCGCTCCCCCTGTCCCGTTCAAGATCCTCCTCCCAAAACTCTTCATCCCCGGCAAAACCCTCCACGATGGCAAGGTACTGTTTAATCAGCAGCCTTTCCCGAAGCGCCGTGCTGAAGGCCCTTGCCCCCGCAAGGCTCACCGAAAAGGCGATGATACCGCTTGAGGGCTTGTCGAGTCTGTGCAGGGGACCGGGCCTGAAGGAGAGGGAGGGGGAAAGTTTCGGCGAGAGGTAGCCGCGTACCAGGGTTTCAAGACTCTCCTTTCCGTGGCTTGCCAGTCCTGCGGGTTTGTTCAGTATGAGAAGGCCGCTATCTTCGTAGAGTATAGCAAGAGGGGAACCTTCGCCCTTCAGTCTCGGTTGAGGAGCAGGAGGGGCGCCATGCGGTGAAGCTCCCCGCGCACCTTTACCTTTCAATCCCGGTTGAGACTCCGGAAGCCGGGCGGCTCCTTCGTCTTCCCGGCTGGGAAAACTGATACTTTGACCCGGCCGGATACGGGTTTCCGGCCCTGCTCTTTTGCCGTCCAGCTTTACCCGGCCCAGGCGGAACAGGCGCTGGATGGCCGAGAGGGGAATCCCGGGCAGGGCCTTGCGGAGAATCCGGTCAAGACGGCGACCTGAATCATCGGGGCACGAGCAGAGGATTATGGACGAACCTCCTTGATTTCCCTGACAAATTCATCAAGATCCTCAAAATGCCGGTACACCGAGGCAAAGCGGATATAGGCAACCTTGTCTATGCGTTTAAGCTTGGCGAGGATCAGGTCTCCGATTACCGCAGAATCAATCTCGTGGTTTACCTTACCCATGATGGCGGATTGATCCTCCACCTCATTGACGAGGTTCTCTATGCTCATCTGTGAGACAGGCCTCTTTTCCAGCGCACGCTGAACACCTCTTTCGATTTTTGACCTTTCAAAAGGCTCCCGCCTGCCGTCCCTTTTGATCACCATAAAATATCTGTCTTCGATACGCTCGTAGCTGGTAAAGCGGAGACCGCAGCCGTTACACTCCCTCCTCCGCCGGATCGCTTCTCCGTCGGCCAGGGTACGGGATTCAATTACCTTGTCGTCAAAACTGCCGCAATGGGGGCAACGCATAAATGACTATACCATGAAGCCGTCAAAACCGCAACAGCTCGACCAGGTTTTGTCTTGAAGCATCACGCAGCTTTATCCCAAAATACCCATGGGCATCTCTCATACGAGCCTAATAATAATCGTCAACAAAAGTTATTGTTGAAACCTTGCCGCGTTTAAAATAAAAAGAAATAAAACAGTATTCCGGTTCATTCGCATAACACAAATAATTCTTTTTAACTATTTGAACGTTCGGGAATTCCTTCAATACTTCCTCAGGAGACCATCCGATGTATTCTCCCAGGCCGGAGAGACCGGTTTTCTTTTTTATTGTCAGAACGTCCAGATTCCAGCCTGAATAGGTGTTTTCTTCACGGGCCTCCTCCATTTTTTTATAAAAAGGCTCAAGATTGCCATTAGCCGCCATGTCCAGTATATTAAATTCTTTGAAATCCAGTTTTTTTCCGGTTTCCCTGTCAAAGAATTCCGTGCTTACACTCGCACCAAAAGACAATCTAAGCTGGTCATTTTCTACCCTTATGAACGGCCCGTTTTGGGTATAGGTAAAGTCAGGATTGTTTTTGTAGTCAAAAGGGTTCTGGGAGATATTGGAAAAAGAGTTCACTTTGAAAAATATATGATCATCACCCATTATGAACTTACATTATACATTACCCCGGGTTCTTGTCAATATTTGCTGATTACACCAGCAGGAATTTTACTTTTACTGAAGAAATTTGCCACGAATACTAACCACACGAACAAACTCTCTAAATTTCCTGATCCGTTCGTGCCTGTTCGTACCGTTCGTGGCGAAAATTCCTAAAATCCGGTTGTTTTTGATGATTGAAAGTAAAGAAAGCCCCCCAATTCCTTCCCTACATTCAAAATTGCTGTAAAGCCGCATTTTTTAGAGCCTCTATTATAGAAAAACATACAGTATTGGAGATAAGCCTATCGGCACGGACGGAAGGGCATCCGTATGAAATTTTCCGATTTTTTGCATTTTTTTCTTGACGGAATTGAAAAACGGGTGTATACTAACCTCTATGAATGGCGCTATGTTTATAGTCCGTAATGTAAGGTATTTACCCCCCCTACAATCGTTAAGTAGTTTTCCGGTAAAATATATTTTTTTCTCAACAATCAAGTCAATCAATGGGGCTCCGGTTCTCTCTGCTTCAGAGCCGGGGCTTGACAGTAAAAAATGGAGGATACTATGAAAAAAGTATTAAGCATGGCGGTTCTGATCTGCGGTTTTGGACTCCTGATAAGCGGCTGCCCAACTACCACAAATTCCGGAGGATTGGCCGCGCCGGAAGGGCTTAGAGCTCAGGCTGTATCCGTAAACACTATAAGCTTAACATGGACGCCGGTAGAAGGGGCTTCATATTACAAGATACACAGGACAACGGATTCTACCTGGAAAGAATCTGTGCTAATAGACCCTTCTATAGGCACTTCAACGTATTCGGATAAGGGCTTATCGGCTAATACCACCTACTACTACAGAGTATCGGCCCGTACCGGCAGTATCCCTCATTCCAGTGATAATACGGAAAGCGACATGTCGGAAGCGGCAAGTGCTACAACAAATGCCGTTGGAGATGACGCAAATTCCGGCGGATTAGCCGTACCGCAAGGGCTTACGGCTCAGGCTGTATCTCAAACCAGTATACGCTTAACATGGACGCCGGTAGACGGGGCTAGTTATTACAAGCTATACAGGACGAAAGATTCTTCCTGGGGAGAATATGCGTTAATAGATTCTTCTGTGAGCAATTCAACCTATTTGGATACCGGCTTATCAGCTAATACTACCTATTACTACAAAGTCTCGGCCCATGCTGGCAGTACCAGCAGTAGCAGTACCAATCCGGCAAGCGCTACAACAAATTCCGATTCGCCGCCACCATCACAGTTATCGACGCCAACCGGTCTTGCTACAGCTCCGGTAAATAATAATAAGTTCATACAGTTAAGCTGGAACAACATAGAAAATGCGTATGGTTACAGAATCTATGTTTCATTTAGTTCCGGTGGTACTTATACTTTAATGTCGTCTACAACTGATACAGGAACTCTTATCACTTCCTGGGGTGCGAATGTGCCTCTGGAATCTGGTACGTATTATTTCAAAGTCAAGGCATATTCAAATAACTCCACTTTTTCCGACAGCGAACTATCGGCGGCGGTAAGCGCGACGATACCGTAAAACTATCGATTAATGGGGCTCCGGCTCTCTCTGTTTCAGAGCCGGGGCTTGCCAATAAAAAATGGAGGATACTATGAAAAAAGTATTAAGCATGGCGGTTCTGATCTGCAGTTTTGGACTCCTGATAAGCGGCTGTAAAACAGAGGTTTCCAGAGGATTAGACGTACCGAAAGGGCTTAAGGCTCAGGCTGAATCTCATACCGGTATAAGCTTAACATGGACGCCGGTAGACGGGGCTGGATATTACAAGGTATACAGGACGACAGATTCCGCTTGGAAAGAATATCCGGTAATACAACCTTCCATAACCACTTCAACCTATTCGGATAACGGCTTATCGGCTGATACTACCTATTACTACAAAGTATCAGCCCATACCGGTATGGAGGAAAGTGACAAGTCGGAAACGGTAAGCGCTACAACTTTCGGAAGATTAGACACGCCGAAAGGGCTTAAAGCTCAGGCTGAATCTCAAACCAGTATAAGCTTAACATGGACGCCGGTAGACAGGGCT
>JAIRNJ010000106.1 GCA_031258115.1 Treponema sp.
TGCCACCAGTGGCCCAAAAATCTCGATTATCCGGCGTCCTTTGGCAGTTTGCAGAGTAAAAAATCGCCTGATCGGCGATTTTTGGAGGTTTTACGCGCGAAGCGCAACAAACTGCTAGAACGACGCCGTGTCGGGATCCTGTGAGAGGCCTATGATGCCCTTGAGACCGGCAATGAGGCGGACATCCTCGTCCGATAATTCAAAATCAAAACCCCTGGTGTTTTCGACGATCCGGCCGGGGGTAACCGACTTGGGCAGGGGCAGGTATTCCCGTTGGAGGCTCCAGCGTATGCAGACCTGCGCGATGGTTCTGTTGTACTTTTTTGCCAGTTCCTGCATTTGCGGAACCTTGAAGATGTCTCCCGTACCCAGAGGGCTGTAGGCTTCCAGGAGTATGTCCTTTTTCCGGCAGTAGTCAACCGTTTCATCGGCGGTGTCCCCGGGGCAGAGGCGGATCTGGTTCACCTGAGGTACTATTTCCGCGGTCTTGAGCAGTTCGTCGATATGATGCGGCCTGAAGTTGCTGATCCCGATGGAGCGGATGCGGCCCGCCTTGAGGAATTCCTCGAAAGCCTTCCATGTACCTGCGTTGGCCTCCTGCCAGTTGGAGCGGAATTTAACCGGATTGGGCCAGTGGATAAGGTAGAGATCCAGCCAGTCAAGCTTGAGCTTTTTCATGGTGTCTTCAAATGCGGCAACCGTGTTCTCGTAGCCGTGCATGGGATTGGGGCATTTGCTGGTAACGAAGATATCTTTGCGGGGAACGCCGCTTTCCTGAATCGCCCTGCCGACGCTCTCCTCGTTCCCGTAAGCTGCGGCAGTATCAATGTGTCTGTAGCCTGCCCTGAGGGCTTCCTTTACCGAATTGAGGGTTTCCGCCCCGTTTGCAGCCTGCCAGGTGCCAAAACCGATACAGGGGATCTCGACCCCATTGTTGAGTTTAAAACAATCAGTTAACGACTTCATTTTCTCTCCTTATAGAATTGTATTGTCGAGCCTGTTCCGACACGAGCCTGTTCCGAATTTGACATTTTGGACAAACTCATGTAATATGATAAAAGTTCACGTTAACATTAAGTCAATGGGGGAATCATGTCCTATTCAATCAAGGAGGTTTCGGAGAAGACTTCTCTGGCTCCCCATGTGCTGCGCTACTACGAGACCGAAGGACTGCTCCCGGTGATAGGCCGGAGCCGCAGCGGAATCCGCCGTTATTCGGACAGCGATCTTGAATGGCTCGGCCTTGTCTGCTGTCTCAAAAATACCGGCATGCCCATCAAACAGATAAAGAATTTTGTGGAACTCAGCGTCAAGGGTGAAGGCACCCTGAAACAGCGTGTGGAACTTCTGCGCAGGCACAAGAAGACTGTTGAAGCCCGGATGGAAGAAACCCGGAAACACCTTGAAAAGGTTATCTGCAAAATAGAATACTTCAACAGGCAGTATGAAGAATTCCTGAAGAAAGGCAAAAAACGTGAACTAAAGGCCGGAGGGGAAGTGTAAATTTTCCGGCTATTTTCAGGATTTGACAGATTACATAAGCGGCGATACCGCCGTTTTTATAGGAGGATTGTAATGAAACATAAAATGGCCATTATTGGCTACGGCGGCATGGCGGGGTATCACCATGAAAATCTTAATAAATATTTTCCTGAAATAGAGATTGCAGGAATTTACGATATCCGGGAGGAGGCGGTAAAAAAGGCCCGGGAAAAGGGGCTGGCCTGCTTCGATTCCCCGGAGCAGATATACCAAAACAGGGATATTGAACTGGTTCTGGTGGCAACCCCCAACGATTTTCATAAACCCTACGCCATTGCCTGCCTTGAGGCGGGAAAAAATGTGATAAGCGAAAAACCGGTTACCCTGAATGCCGCGGAACTGGAGGAGATCATCGCCGCGGCGGAAAAGGCGGGGAAATTTTTCACGGTTCACCAGAACCGCCGCTGGGACAAAGATTTTCTTATCGTAAAAAAGATCTTTGCCGGGGGGCTCCTCCGCGACCCATACGTCATCGAAAGCCGGGTTCAGGGTTCCCGCCGGGGACTCCACGGCTGGCGGGGCTGGAAGCAGAACGGCGGCGGCATGGTTCTGGACTGGGGCGTACACCTGATCGACCAGATGCTCAACTTTGCAGACGGACAGAAGGTGATCGCCGTGAGCGCGGTGCTCCACAATGTCTTCGCCCCCGAGGTGGACGATAACTTTACCGCATCTTTCCGTTTCGAGAACGGCCTCAACTATATCGTCAATGTGGCGATGAACTCCTTTATTCTGCAGCCCCGGTGGCATATCTCCGCGGCGGACGGCACCTGCCTTATCCAAAATTGGGAATGCGAGGGGAAGATTGTCAAACTGGCCGGCGAAAAAAATCTGGAGTGGGCGGAGGATATTGTGTATACAGCCGCGGGCCCGACCCGTTCCATGGCCCCCCGGCCCAGTGAGACCACCACGGAACTGCCCCTGCCGGAAGTTACCGGAAACCAGCAGGATTATTACCGCAATATCCTGGAGGCCCTGGAGGGCAGGGCGGAGCCCGTGGTAAAAACCGGGGAGGCTCTGCGGGTGATGAAGCTGATTGATTTGGTATTCCTCTCCAATGAAAAGAAGTGCGGTATCGCCTGTAGTATATAAAAGAGCCTGACAAGCCCAAAGACCTGGCTATCGACAAGAACATCGCCCGGATATTCAGGTCGGACAACATCGTGGAGTTCAAGAGCCCGGAAGACTATGTATCAGTCAAGGATTTCCTGAAAGTCTACGCCTACGCCTGCCTGTATGCGGCCATTACCCCCGAAGCGGCGCTTTCCGGCGTTACCCTCAGCTTTGTCGAACACCGGCGTCCCCGGGAACTCATAGGCTATCTGAGGGGGAGCGGAAGTATGAGGTGGAAGAAAGCGTGCCGGGGATCTACCGGGTGAGGGGGGATTACCTGCCGATTCAGATAATCGAGACGAAACGGCTGCCGGCGGGTGAGAATTTATGGCTAAAATCGCTGACGAAGGTTGTTGATTCGTGGCGAGGGTTTCATACCCCGCCCCTCTGGGGCGTAATAAGGGTATGAAACCCGAGTCCAATACCTTTAAAGAACAACCATACCCCGTCCGCTCTGCCTCCCCCGCGAAGCGGGTTCTTGGGTTGGTTGATTCGC
>JAIRNJ010000160.1 GCA_031258115.1 Treponema sp.
AATTCGTTCTTATTATTACAATAAAAGATAATAAAGGGAATGATATATATTCTGAAATTGTAAACGGATTAAGAGAAAAAGGTTATATTACCAATAATTTGGAAACACGGCAACAAATACGTCAGCGGACCTAATTGTAATAGTCAAGATATTTTCCGCTTCATTAAGCGCCGAGCTTCCCCCGATCCATCGATAAACGTGTATCCGCTATTCCCAGGGTGGAAAGGCGGTGGGAAACCAGGATGATGATCTTTTGCCCTGCCTGCTCCCTCACAGATTTCAGGATGATGCCTTCGTTGAGGCTGTCCAGATTGCTGGTGGGTTCGTCCAGGAGCAGAATATCCCCGTCGTGGAGGAATGCCCGGGCCAGGCCGATCCTCTGTCTCTCTCCGCTGCTCAGGGTATCCCCCAGTTCTCCCAGTTCCGTGTCGTAGCCCCCGGGCAGGGTCATCACAAAATCGTGGAGCGAGGCCCTGGTTGCGGCGGCGATTATTTCTTCCCGGCTTGCGTCTTCCCGGCCTATCCTGATGTTCTCCGCGATACTGGTCTGAAAAAGATCCGTGTCCTGGGTAACATAGCCCTGGAGCCGCCGCAGGGAAGGCGTGTCCAGTCCGCGGAGATTCTCTCCGTTTATCGAGAGAATTCCCCTTTGGGGATCCCAAAAACGCATAATCAGTTTGAGGAGCGTCGATTTTCCACAGCCGCTTTTTCCACGGATTCCCAGAATCCGGTCGGGGGGGATCTGCAAAGAGAGATCCTCTATGATCTCTTCCCCGCCGGGATAGGAGAAGCCCAGGTTTTCCGCCCGGATCTCGCCGTAGAGGGCGCTGTTTCCGGAAGCGGTTTCCTCCACCGCCGGAGCTTCATCCAGAATGGAGAAGACCCGTTCCGCCGCGGCAAAGGTATGAACCAGGGTTCCGGAGAGAGCCCCCAGCGCGGCCGCGGGGCCGAAGCTGGAAAGGGTCGCAATCAGCGTAAGAACGACGCCGCCGGGATTCATGAGGCCCTTGTGCCAAAGCCAGAGCCCGGCGCAGAGGCTTGCCAGGGCGCTAAGGAGGATAGCCGCATCGGTCAGGGCCCGGTTTAAGCCTTCCCTGCGCCGGAGTTTCCGCATTGAGCCTGCCAAAGCCGCGCTTTTTTCACGGTACAGGGCCATCCGCTCTTCTTCACGTCCGTACCGGATGATTTCCCCCAGCCCGCGGAGGTTGTCCAGCATCAGGGTGTTCAGGGCCCCCGCTTCGTTCCTGCAGAATTGGCCCAGCTTCCTGTTTCCAGGCCCTGAGAGGCGGGGGATGATGAAGACCACCAGTATATAACCTGCAAGCAGGATGAGGGCGGGGATGATGTGAAAGGAGGAGCAGTACAGAAAAACCGCCGTCCCTGTCAGTACCGCAATGGCAGCCGGGGCGATGGTATGGGCATAAAACACTTCCAGGAGTTCAATGTCCGAGGAGATGATCGAAATAAGGTTCCCCTTTTCCCTGCCCTCCAGTTTTGCCGGGGCAAGCCTGCGCAGCGCTCCAAAAACCTTGTCCCGGATAAGGGCCAAAAGCCTGAAGGCAATGTAGTGGCCGCTTACCTGTTCTCCGTAGCGGAGAAGCCCCCGGGCAAGGACAAGAAGGGCCAGAAGGGGAACGATTCCGAAACTGAATTTTTCAAGCTCCACGGCGTCCAGCAGGGCATAGGCTCCCAGGATCGGAATGGCGATCACCGTCAGGGCGGAAAGGGTTCCCGCCAGGATCGACAGGATCATGATGTGGGCCAGGGGCCGGACAAGGGCCAGCATCCTTCTAGGCAAAGGATTCCAGCTCCCTCTGCTGTGTGTACATTCGCTCATAGATTCCGCCTTCCCGGATTAGATCTTCGTGGGAGCCCAGGGAGATGAGGCTTCCGTGATCCAGCACGGCGATCCGCTCCGCCTTCCGGGCGTCGGCCAGCCGGTGGGTGATGAGGATCACCGTCTTCTTCTTTTTCGCCAGGGCCTGAACTGCGCCCATGATGGCTTCTCCGCTTTCCACGTCCACATTGGAAGCGACTTCGTCAAAAATATAGAGATCCGTATCGTGGAGCAGGGCCCGGGCCGCGGCCAGGCGCTGCCGCTGCCCGCCGGAAATATTCGCCGCTCCTTCGCTTATCCGGGTTTCCAGCCCCTCCCGTTCCGCAAGGAATTCCCCAAGCCCCAACTGTTCCAGAACGGAGAGCATTTCATCGTCCCTTAGACCGGATTTTGCCATTGCAAGGTTATCCCGGATGCTTCCCGCAAAGAGGTAACTGTTATGCCTGAGCAGGGTAAACGTTTCCCTCAGCTCCTTCAGGGGAGTCCTGGAGATTTCAAGGCCGCCGATGGAGGCGCTTCCCTCGTACCAGGGAGCCTGGCCGGAAAGGATTGCCGCAAGGGTGCTCTTGCCGGAACCGCTTTCGCCAGTCAGGGCAAAAAAAGTCCCCGGAGCTATTTCCAGACTGATGTTTCGCAGGACAGGCCGGTTCTTTTCCCAGGCAAAGGAAAGGTTTGAGACGCCTATGGTTTTACCGGCCCGCAAACCGGGACTTGCGGCCCCGTTCTGTAAGGAAGGGCTTGTTGAGACCGCTTCGGCGGCCTCCAAACCGGGACTTCCGGCCCGGGAACCGGGGCCCGCGGCCTGCGAGTCAATCAGGCTGAATATTTTTTCTCCGGCCGCGGCGCCGTTCATGGCGGTATGAAAAAAGGAACCCAAAATCCGCATGGGAATAAAAAATTCCGATCCGATGAGGATGATGAACAGCGCTTCCCCCGGATCTATGTTTCCGGCCCTCAATTCCGCAAGGCCCAGGATGATGGAAAGGGCGGTTCCCCCCCAGGCAATAAGATCCATCACGGTGATGCTGTTCATCTGCATGACGAGAACCCTCATGGTCGCCTTACGGAAGGCCTCCGCATGGGCGTTCATTGTCTCGTGCCTGTTCCCGTCGGCCCCGTAGATTTTGAGGGTGGTCAGGCCCTGGAGGTTTTCCAGAAAGGAATCTCCCAGGCCGGTATACTTCGACCAGTATTTGGCCAGAATCTTTTTGGCAATCTTCTGAACCATGACGATGGACAGGGGGATAAGGGGAACGCAGAGGAACAGGACGAGGGCCGTCCTGAAACTGATGCGGGAAAGAATCCCGAAAAGAGTAAGGGGGGCAAGGATGCTGTAAAAAAGCTGGGGAACGTAGCGGCCCAGGTAGCCTTCCATCTGATCCGTCCCCTCCCCGGAAAGCTGTACCGCCGAAGCGGTGGAAACACGGACGGAATAAGCGGGCCCCAGGGAAAGGAGTTTCCTGAAGATCCTCTCCCGGAGCCTCCCCTTGATCCTGTCCCCGGCAAGAAATGCGGCGTCCGCCGAACCGAGGGTGCAGAACATACGGATTCCCAGGGAGAGCGCCGCCGCGGGCAGGGCAAGGGCCAGGGTGGGCCCAAAATCCGCGGAAGCCTCCGCGGGGAGGGGCCGGAATTCCCCCGCGGAAAACCCGTGTACACGGAGCAGGGGCTCAAAAACAGCCTGAATGATACGGCAAATCGAAAAGAGGGCAAGGGCATTGGAGAGCATGGCAATCCAGTTGAAAACAACGATTTTTATGGAGTCCCTGAACCACTCGGGGCAGAGGGCAAGGATGCGTTTATTTAACATCTGTGTTTTCCGCAGATTCCCTTTCGCCCTGAACCGTTCCCGCCTGAACCGCTCCTCCCCGCGCTGTTTTTATCCGTATAAACACAAAAGCCTTGAGCGCAAGCAGTACAATAAGGAAGAGCCGCAGGTGCAGGGAAGGGCTGAAGATGATGACCGGCAGGAGCATTGCAAGCACCACCGCATAGATGCTGATCTTTTCCTTCAGCGTAAGCCCCTCTTCCCCGATTCGCCTGATCCGGGGCCCGAAATATTTGTGGTTCATGAGCCAGCGGTAGAGCCTCCCGGAACTCTTCATAAAACAAAATGCGGCTCCCAGCAGAAAAGGTGTGGCGGGCAGTATGGGCAGGACGACACCGGCGATGCCCAGGCCAAGGCACAGAAAGCCTCCGGCCATAAAGAAAATTTTTGAAAGAATCATAACAGCGCCCCCGCACAGGGTATAGACAAAAATAAAGATCCTGTCAAGTGTTTTATTTTGCTTACTTTGTTTGATGTTTCTTACAAATTCTCTTGACATTATATTTTTTGTATGTTAGCGTCTCATAACATTATTGACGCGGCCTGAGATTTTGGTTTTCCGGGCACATTATATTGAAGCGGAGGTATTCTTTGCGGTTTTTGACAAATTCCCTGTTCTGTTTTCTTCTCTCCCTGTGCCTTCTTCCCGTCCTTCCCCTCATGGGGGAGGAAGCCGGAACGGAAGAAGATGTTCTGGAGGAAGATCTGTACGAAGACATATTCCTGGAAGCTGAAGGGATCACCGTTACCGGTACCCGGACGGAGAAACGCTTAAGCGACAGCCCTGTAGTTACAGAGATTATAAGCGCCGCTGAAATAGAAAACTCCTCCGCTTCCACAGTCAGCGAGGTACTGAACGAGTATGGCCTTATGTATACGAGTAACGCCATGGGAGATTATATCCAGATGCAGGGGATGGGGGAGGGCCGCATCCTCTTCCTCGTGGACGGCAGGCGGCTTGTAGGCCGGGTCGCCCAGCGCCTCAACGGAGAAACCATGCCCCTGGGTAACGTGGAACGGATCGAGATTGTCCGCGGCCCCCAGTCCGCCGTCTACGGTTCCGACGGTATCGGCGGGGTGATCAACATCATCACCAGGAAGCCGGAGGACAAGATCTCCCTCTCCGCCGGCATTTCAAACGGCTTCATGCTGGCCTACGACGATCCGGAAACTCCCTCAAAGCCCGGGCCCTTTGATGATTTTAACCCCTTCCGGGAACAGAATCTTAACGTTTCTTTCGGTTTTCCCCTCGGTATCACCCGGAATTCCCTGAATATCGACGCCTCCCGAGGGGATTTTTACTATGCCGAAGGGAAGAGCAGATCCATTCTGCCCAGGTACTACCGCGGGAAGGCGGGTCTTGACTCGCTTATTCCCCTGGGAGACAGCGCGGAACTCCGTTTCGGGGGTTCCTTCATGCCCATGCGCAGTGATGAACTAAGCAATTCCCGCGGAAGCCTTATCCGCTCGGATTATATCCGGGCGGACGGCTATGTCGAAGCGGCTCTCGTGCCCCTTAGCAGGACAATGCTGACCCTCCGCCTCTACGATAACTTCTACCAGCGGGACAAGGATACCTATTCGGCCCTTATCGACGAATGGACTACCGGAGAGAATCACGAAAACGAAAACCTCGTCGCGCTGGAGGCCCAGGGTGAATACGACGGCATGGAAAACTGGCTTTTTACCGCGGGCCTGGAGGGAGCCTACAACTCTATGGATAAATACAATCTCCACAACGGAGGGACTTTTGCCGGAGTGGACAAGGAAGCCCTCTTTATCCAGGCGGAACGGTTCCGGGAGGAACTGTATTCCGTTCTTGGAGGGCTGCGCGTGGAGCGGAATTCCCAGTTCGGTTTTGCCGCCGCGCCTAAAATTTCTTCCATGTATCACCTGCCGCGGGGCTTCCGTCTTCTTGCCGGAACGGGCCTTGGCTACCGGGCGCCGGACTTTAACGATCTCTACCTGGTCAAGGACGATACCATCACTCCGGGCCACCCCCTGGTAAAGGGGAATCCCGATCTCCAGCCCGAATACGCCCTGGGCTTCAACATTGCTCTGGAATACACAAAGGAGGATCTCTTCTTTGGACAAATAAATATGTACTACAACGAACTCTTTAACGAGATCGCTTATATCGATCAACACGAAGTTGAACGAGGAATGGAGGTATACAGGACGGAAAACATTTCCCGCTCGTTACGGACGGGAACGGACGCCGAAGGGCGTTTAACCATTTTTACGCACGGGTTTTTCTCGGCAGGCTATAGCTGGCTTTTTGCCTATGACAGAACCGAAGGGGAGGAACTGCATCTGCAGCCCGCCCATACGGTTAAAATGAAAGCGGGGCTGGATCACAGGGGATCGGGCATCAATACATGGCTCGGGGGAAGATTCTTCTCTCCCCTCTACCCGGATAATCCATCTTACGAAAGCCGCTTTATCCTGGACTTTTATTTTTCAATAAATCTGGGAACTCATTTCAAAGTCTATACGGCAATCAATAACCTGACCGGAGAAACCGATTCGCTGGGGCCTGCCACGGCGCAGTCCCTTACCCTTGGTCTTAAATATTTTTTATAAGGAGAACAGTATGAAAAAAAATCTCAATGTTGGATTAATCGGGGGATTAATCGGGATCTTCCTGATTTTTTCTTTTGCCCTGACCGGCTGCCCCACGGGAAGTTCGGGAACCGATACGGAGACTTCCGTAATCAAGGTATCAAATGTTCCCGAAGGAACATCCAAAATCTTTCTAACCGTCTACGACGACTTTACCACAAAAACCGTATTGGCCTATGGTGAGTCCGTAGTAAGCGGCGGAACCGGAACCCTGGGCCTCCTGACCCCCGCCGGGAACCCGTGGACAGGCACGGAGACGGTCGCCATAGCTGCCCTTGCCGACCGCGCGTCCGGCAAAAGCTGGGATGCCGCCGCCCTGGGAGAGACGGTCTATACCCTCGACTGGAACGCGGGCGCAGCCCTGGAAGGGGAACTCTTTGACTCGGTAAAGGCGAATGCCCAGAGTATAAGCCCGATAACGGAAGAGGAAGAGATCATCCCGCCCAGCCTTGATGATGAACTGAAGTTCGGTACGCTCGGTGAGATAAAATATTACTCCCTTTCCACCGGGAAAGAAGTCGAAGCCTCAAAGGCGAATACCACGGAATGGGACATCGCCATAGAAAAACACGTTTCCGCGTTACTCTTTATTTATACCAACAGCGGGTCTACCGCGGTCGAAAAAAATTCTGGAGGGAAAGGCGGAGTTTGGTATACCGACAGCACGGATTTTGATGCCGTAACTTTGAATAGCAAGGTTGTGCCTGGTGCAACAACCGAATATGAGCCCTATGTGACGGATGTTGTCCGGTTTCTTACGTTCGGAATGGGGGCTAATGCAAAAACGCATGCGGTGAAAATGAATATTATGACCTATTTTGGTTTTAATAGTGGTGGTAAAGGCGGGCTTTCATCCGCTGATGCGTTTACGTCGAATGCTATAGGGAATCCGCCGTATACATCATATAAGTACTTTGACTTTGACAAGAAGGCATTATGGAGCCACCTGGGTATGCCTCCGGCGTATTCACCCACGAACCAGGTTTACATCATCCGGCATGCAGATGATACAGGTGGAGAGAAGTACTCCAAACTACAGGTCGATGTTGGTTATGCCTCTTCTACATTCGCCTTGACGTTTAAATACGGCGCGGTGGAATAAGAGTCTATCCACGGTTTCCGCGGATGCAGGCGGCGCCGGCTTGCCTGCGGCCGCGGATTTTTTCTGAAGTTAAGAAGATAACCACGACACGAACCACACGAACTTTTACTCTTTGTTCGTGTCTGTTCGTGAGGTTCGCGGCCAAATTTCTTCGCGGTTAAATATTTTCTGTTGACTCTAAAAGTATGGAGGAGTACCTATGATACAAAAAAGAGCGGCGCCGCTTGTGTTTCTTGGCCTGGCCGTGCTTTGCCTTCTCTCCTGCCCCAACGATACCCCCGCGGGCGCCGGGGAACCTTCCGGCGATGTCCTCGAGATAGGCCCCATCACGGCAGTTGAAGGAGCAGGGCCAGTGTATTTTTCCCTTTCGACAGGAAGGGGAATTACCGGAGAGAGTATAGTAAGCCAGGAATGGGACATAGCCTTTGAATACAGCCGCATGATCTATACCAACAGCGGGGACACCGCGGCGGGCCTTGGATCGGGAGGGGAAGGCGGGGTCTGGGCTTCCGGGACTGCGGATTTTAACGCGGTACAGTCCATGGACAATGCGGATTTCAGCCTCCCCTTTGCCGTGGATACCGCCAGGTATACATCCCCCGCCGCGGAAATGGGCGCCCCGGTTTTGAACCGGCTCAATGTGATTAGCTATGTGGGCTACGGAAAAGGAAGCGGGGCAACGGCGGAAGATCCTCTAACCGACTACAAGTACAACGCAAAGCAGTACTATAACGCGGATCTTTCAACCATGCCCCCGGTCTATTCCCTTACCCGGCAGGTCTATATCATACGGCACGGTAACGGAGGGGACTATTCCAAAGTACAGATCACGGCTCTGGATACCGTTGCCTCGACAAAGGGAAACAGACGGATATTTTCCCTTACCTATCAGAATTTTTAAGGGCATACTGCCTCAGCGTTCCGTACAATTCCGCGCTATGTCGAAGAAGTCAAAGTTGGAGAAGAAGAATAAAAAACCGCCGCGTCGAAGAAGTCGAAGAAGGAAGAGAAGAAACGAGGCTTTGTAGTAAAACTTTTTCGGCTTTTTCGACTTCGCGGTAAAAAATCTTCATTGATTCGTGGCGAGGGTTTCATACCCCGCCCCTCTGGGGCGTAATAAGGGTATGAAACCCGAGTCCAATACCTTTAAAGAACAACCATACCCCGTCCGCTCTGCGGC
>JAIRNJ010000201.1 GCA_031258115.1 Treponema sp.
GACACGATTTTTGCCGAGGGGCAGCGGCGGTATGTGGAGAGTCTTTCCGCCTATGCCCGGCAGTTTTTGGGCCGTATGGACAAGCCGGATCTGGACTATATCGAAGGTCTCTCCCCGGCTATCAGCATTGAACAGAAGACCACCCACCGCAATCCCCGTTCCACGGTGGGTACGGTAACCGAAATTTATGACTACTACCGGCTGCTCTATGCCCGGATTGGCGTTCCCCATTGCCCTGTCTGCGGCAGGGAGATCAAGGAACAGCCCATAGACCAGATCATCGACACGATCATGGAGATGGGGGAGGGGACGCGGGTGCAGCTTCTCGCTCCCGTGATCCGGGGGAAGAAGGGTGAGCACCAGAAGATAATCGAAGACGCCAAAAAAGCAGGTTTTGCCAGGGCCAGAATAGACGGTGTGCCGGTGGGTCTTGATGAAGAGATAAAGCTGGACAAGCAGAAGAAGCACAGTATCGAAATTATCGTCGACCGGCTGGTGATTGGCAGGGATATCCGTACACGGCTTGCCGAGTCGGTGGAAGCCGCCCTGGATGCGGCGGACGGGATCATGGTGGCGCTTGTCCACGGCAGCGACGGGGATACGGAGCAATTTTTCTCCCAGAAGAACGCATGCCCGGACTGCGGCATCTCCACCCCGAACTGCAGCCCAGGCTTTTCTCCTTCAACAACCCCTACGGGGCCTGTCCTTCCTGTTCCGGTCTCGGGATCAGGATGGAATTCGATCCCGATCTTGTAATTCCCAACCGGGAACTTTCCTTTAACGAAGGCGGCTGCCTTCCCTACAACCCGGACAGCGCCTGGCACCGCAGCCGTTTTGAAAGTCTTGCGAAACACTTCAAATTCAGCCTGAATACGCCTTTCAGGGATCTGCCGAAAAAGGCCATGGACGCAATCCTCTACGGCAGCAAAGAGAGTATCGATATTCACTATGAGAACAAGGATAAGTCCGGTTACTTTGACTACAACACCCGGTTTCCGGGCATACTTGCCGATCTGAAACGCCGTTATATGGAAACTCAGAGTTCGGGAATCAAAGACTGGCTCGAAAAGTTCATGAGCCAGAAACCCTGCGAAGAATGCGGGGGCAGGCGGCTGAAGAGCGAAGCTCTGGGCGTAACGGTTGGCGGGCGGCTCAATATCTGGGAACTTTCCAGTCTTTCCGTATCCGATTCCCTCAAATTCTTTGAAACTATCAAACTGGACAAGAATGAAAAGAAGATAGCCAACCAGATTCTCAAGGAGATCAACGCCCGCCTGGGTTTTATGAAAAATGTGGGACTCGATTACCTTACCCTGGAACGGAAAAGCGCCACACTTTCCGGGGGGGAGGCCCAGCGTATCCGTCTGGCTACCCAGATCGGCTCAAGTCTTGTGGGGGTGCTCTACATCCTCGACGAACCTTCCATCGGTCTGCACCAGCGGGATAACCAGAGGCTTATCGATACCCTGCTCTACATGAGGGATCTGGGGAATACTCTCATCGTGGTGGAGCATGATGAGCAGACTCTCCGTACCGCCGACTATATCGTGGATCTGGGGCCGGGCGCGGGAGTTCACGGCGGCTATGTGGTTGCCCAGGGGCCCCCCAGGGAGCTGATGAAGTCCCGGGAAAGCCTTACGGGCCGCTATCTGGCGGGAACGCTCAAGATAGAGATACCCGCGGAACGGCGGAAAGGGAAGGGGATCGGAGTCAGGCTGAAGGGTGTGCGGGAGCATAACCTTAAAAACATAGACGTGGAGATTCCCCTCGGCGTCTTTACCTGCATTACCGGGGTTTCGGGTTCCGGCAAGTCCACCCTTCTAAGTGATGTGCTCTACCCGGCTCTGGCAAACGGCATTTACGGCTCAAACCGGCAGGAGGGGGACTATGACAGCATTGAGGGAATCGAATACATCGACAAGGTGATAGATATCGATCAGAGTCCCATCGGCCGCACGCCCCGTTCCAATCCGGCAACCTATGTGGGCGTCTTTTCCGGTATCCGGGATCTCTTTTCCAGTCTTCCGGATTCAAAGGCCAGGGGCTACAAGCCGGGGCGTTTCTCCTTCAATGTAAAAGGGGGCAGGTGTGAAAACTGCCAGGGCGACGGGACGATCAAGATCGAGATGAATTTTCTCCCCGATGTATACATTACCTGTGATGTCTGTCAGGGGAAACGTTTCAACAGGGAAACGCTGGATATACGCTACAAGGGAAAGAACATTGCCGATGTTCTCGACATGACCATTGAGGAGGCCGCGGAATTCTTTGAATACATTCCCCACGTGGCCCGGAAGATGGATACCCTCCTCTCCGTGGGTCTGGGCTACGTGAAGCTCGGGCAGAGCGCCCTTACCCTTTCCGGGGGAGAGGCCCAGCGGGTAAAGCTGGCCCTTGAACTTTCCAAACGTTCCACGGGGAAGACACTCTACATTCTCGATGAGCCCACCACGGGGCTTCACTTTGCCGATGTGAAGCAGCTTATGGAGGTGATTCAGCGCCTTGTGGATCAGGGGAATACGGTAGTGATGATCGAACACAACCTGGATGTGCTGCTGCAGGCAGACCATATCATCGATCTCGGGCCTGAAGGCGGGGACAAGGGCGGGGAAGTCCTGGTTACCGGAACGCCGGAAGAACTGGCCCGCTGCGGCAAGTCTTATACAGGTTTCTACATCAAAGAAATGCTGGACCGAAAGCAGGGCAGAAAAGCCTCCGGAAGTTCCGGAAAGAAACCAGCCCGGTAGAAATGAAAGGCCGGCACTCCTTTTTTATTTTCATTTTTTTCATTTTTTTTGCCGGCTTTTCTCTTGCCGCGCAGGAGGGAGAATCATCCGGGGCCGGCGTTCCGGATGATCCCCCTGCGGAAACCGGCCTTTCCGCGGAGGGCGGGGAGGAAGCCCCTGCGGAGGCCGATGCCCCTGAAGGCGCTGAAACTACCGCAGAGGGAGAGGCCGGCCTCTCTGCGGAAGGCGGGGAGGATACCCCTGCGGATGCCCTTGAAGACACCGGGATCGCCGCTGAGGAAGAAGATCCGGAACTGAAACGCATCTCCATGGATATAAAGACCTCCTCTCTGATGGAATTGGCTGCCTGGGCCCGGAGTCTCAACCTTTCCGAAGGGGGCACCCACGAAGAACTGGCCAAGAGGCTCCGGGATCATTACCAAATCAGGGAAACTCTTGAGCCTCCCAGGGAAAACCAGAAGATTATCACCATAGAGAGCGCCAGAAGCACCGAATATTTTACCCTGGAGGCGGTTGACGAGGAGTATGCCCGGCTCCGGGGAGGAGTGGTGGTGAGCCTCAAGGACGGGGAGGCTGTTCACCGCATCCAGGCACAGGAGATCCTCTACAACAAGACCCGGAACCTCATGTCCGCCTCGGGAGACGTGGAATACGTAAAAACCGAAGGAGACTCCATAGAAACTTTCAGAGGACAGAAGATAACCGTGAACCTTGACAACTGGTCAAGTGTTTTTCTCGAAGGGCTCACCGAGAAGGGCAGCCAGTCCGATGAAACCGTCTACCGTTTTTCGGGAAACGTGATCTCCCGCAATGATGAAGAGGTAACGGTGCTGCGCAAGGCGGAGATAAGCAATGCCAGTAATCCTGAAGCCTTCTGGACGATGAACGCCAGCAAACTCTGGCTTCTCCCCGGTTCCGATTTTGCCATTTTTAACGGAGTACTCAAGGTAGGGGAAATCCCGGTACTCTATATTCCCTTTTTCTATTACCCGGCGGATGAGATGATCTTTCACCCTGTAATCGGACTGCGTTCACGGGAGGGGAGTTTCCTCCAGACGAGTACCTATATTCTGGGACGTCCCAAGGTTGATCCTTCGACGGAAAGTTCCATCTCGCGGATCCTCGGCAGCGGAGCGGACATGGAAAAGGAACGCCAGGGGGTTTGGCTCAAGAGTACCGGAAAGAAAAAGGAGAACAAGGATGAAATAAGCCTCAAGGCTCTGGTGGACTACTATACCAATCTGGGAACCTATGTGGGAACGGATCTCAACGTGCCCAGGAGAGGGATCTTCGGCGTCATAGATCTTTCCGCAGGACTGGGTTTTTCCCGGACTGTAGTAAGGATGCCTGAAAACGAAAATTCCTATACTCCCTTTGCCTCGTATGACGGAACCAGCGACTGGAACAGTTCCCGTTTTATTTCCTGGAACATACCTTTCCGTTACCGTTTTACCATGGCCGGTTCTCTGGGGGGGACATACGGATCCTTTGCATGGGCCTTCCCCTACTATTCCGATCCCTTTATGGATCGCGACTTTTTGAAACGTTCCGAAGAGATGGACTGGATAGGACTCGGGAAGGAAGGGGCCAGAGCCGTGGAGGAAGAAGAAGAGGAACAGAGTCTTCTTTCCGCCTATGAATGGCGGCTCAACGGTTCGTTTAACCCTTCGGTAACTTTTCTCAATCCTTATGTAAATTCCTTTTCCATATCAAACGTTACCAGTACCGTGTCTTTCCGGGAGAGGGATTCCAAAAAACTGCTGAGTACCTCTACTTCCTCAACCGGAACCGGGACAGGAACAGATACCGGGACAGGAACAGGAACAGACACCGGAACCGGAGTACCTGATTCGGCCCAGGCGCTGATAAATCAGAACAGGCCGGACAGGAAATTTTATTTTCCCGATAAATTTACCGTCTATTCCCTCAGCGCCGTCATTACGGGCACTCCCTTTTCCCTGGGCGCCGCGCCCTCGGTCCAAAACCAGTATCAAAACCAAAACACTCAGGACGAAGAAAAAGAGGATCCCTTTGCGGATATCGGCGCCCCCCGTTCTCCCTTTGCAGCCGCGGAAGATGAGCAAATTTCTTCAAAGGATCGGGATCCCCAGAGCCCGCCTGCCCTGAACCAGCGTTTTGATCTCCAGGACAGGGGGCACAGATTCAGCATCGATTACCGCTTTAGCCCTTCGTCGGCATCGGAATTGCAGTTCCGTAACGATCTGAAGCACTGGCGGGAACAGGATCAGATAGACTGGAGCGAAGTTTCTTCAATTCTTTCCATTGTTAAAGGAGATGTGGGCACCACCTTCACCCTGGAGCATACCAATTCCGGGCTCTATAGCAACGCCTTTACCATAAGCGGTACCGGTTCCTGGCAGGACTACAACTATATGAACGAAGAAGCGGAAGAATTCATAGATGAAACCGGAGATAACGGCCTGGGCTTCACCAGCTCCCTGACCCCCCCAAAGGAAAAAACCGATGAGGAGAAAGAGAACACCAGAATCGCCCAGGCCAAAAAACGGAACTACGACGCAACCTTCTGGTCCACTTCCTATGAAAACATTTTTACCCTGCGTCCTTTTTTCTGGGACGCGGTCTTTGGAACCAGCAATATCCAGTACGCATTCAAGGGGATCATAGCCAAGTCGAAGTTTACCGGCACCGGGCTTAAGCCTGAGTGGGAGACAGAACACGGCGCCTGGAAGAAGAAGCATCTGGATTCCCACACCATTTCAACCAATTTTAACGCATCCATCATGGATAAGATGCAGAATCTTACGCTTGCCTACGAACTCCCCCCCAGGGAGGAAGCATTTTCCGGCAATATGACCCTGCGGGCCTGGATCTTCGAGGCAAACGCCCATACGCGGATCGTCTTTCCCAAGCCTGAAGAGGAGGAAGAGGATACCAATACAAGTACAGCTACAAGCTATATTCCCCCACCCGTCGTCGACCTTGAAGAATTTGACTACCTCAAGTTTGAGCCCCTCTATTTGACCGGAAAGCTCAATTTTGGCAAGTGGGGGAGTTTTCAACAGTATATTGTCTATGATTACGATCCCCATGAGGAGAAACCCGAAGAGAAGATCGGCGAAGTTACCACCCTGACCAGTACCTTTAATGTTCTCAAAGCCCTGACCGTAGCCTATACAGCCACAAGGCAGGCAGGTTATGTATTGGAGGATACGGGCTGGGTTCAGTCAAAAGAAGAACCCACCCTGAAAAACAGGGATATCAATATCAGTTTTTCCAAGACGTATACCAAGCAGCCCTTCTGGAAGAAACGCCTCGGTTTTACCGTCAATAATACTACCAGCCTGCTCCTGGATTTGCAGCGATATACCAATTCCAGCCTTACTTTTAACTTCGGCTTCAATATGAATATCAGCAACTTCCTCGATTTGAGACTCTCCAGTACAACCACAAATTCCGTCGTTTTCCGCTATCTGCAGAAGCTGCCCTTTTTTCACCTTTCCAGGGAATTTCCCGAAGGCGAACAGAATAATTTCTTTACCGATCTGGTCAATTCCTTCCGCTTTGACGATGACGCCAAACGGCGGAGTTCGGGATTCAAGCTGAAAAGTTTCAATTTTTCCGCTACCCACCACCTGGGGGACTGGAATGCGGTGTTGGGGATCACCCTCTCTCCCTACCTCGATCAGGAAAACCAGCCTTACTCATACAAGTTCAACAATGAGATCTCCTTTATGGTAAAGTGGGTTCCCGTTTCCGAGATTAAGACCGAGATTGAATACAAAGACAAGCAGGGCGTTGATAACAAGTGGACTATACGATAGGGGCTTGAAAAGTATCACGGATGGATTTCGGCTTTATACCGCTCGTACCGCAGGGTTTCTGCGGATTTACCCATCCCTTCTCAGATGGATAACAGGATAAATGCATAGGAACGTAATTATCCGCGAAACGAGAGAGAAGAAGAATGAAAAACCGCCAGAGGGAGACCGCTAACGCGGTCAATACGAGAGAAGAAGTCGAAAAAGGAAGAGGAGAAAAACGAGATTTCGTATTAAAACTTTTTCGACTCCTATGTTAAAAATTCGTAACTATTCAGCCAGATCGACTTGACATAAATTTAGCAATTAATATAAGATATACCCAGAGAGGGGGAAAAGATTTTAGAGCAGGAAGTAAATTTTGAAGAGTCGATTACAAGGGTAAAGGATCTCCTCGAAAAAGAAAAAAACATCAGCCCCGCATTAAGAGCACCCATTAACCGGAACACATTGGGTCCGGGCACCTGGGAAAACGACGGATATGAAAGACGGCAGCTGTTTGACATGAGAATCAAATGCCATGTAACGGAATACCGGGTGGAGCGGGTGGTAAACGAAAAGGCGACTATAAGAGGGCGGATTTCCCTGAAGGTTTGATTCGTGGCGAGGGTTTCATACCCCGCCCCTCTGGGGCGTAATAAGGGTTATGAAACCCGAGTCCAATACCTTTAAAGAACAACCATACCCCGTCCGCTCTGCCTCCCCCGCGAAGCGGGTTCTTGGGTTGGTTGATTCAGGCGGCGCAATATGGGAATGGGGTTAAAGCCCACGCCGTGTATATGTCCGTGGAACAGTCCGTACCCTGCGAACGGGTGGCGGATCATTTTGAAAGCCAGATACACATACCGGTGAGCGCCGGGAGCATATGCAACTTTAAGAAAGAAGCGTATACGCTGCTTGAATACTTTGAA
>JAIRNJ010000238.1 GCA_031258115.1 Treponema sp.
GCGCCGATCTGTTCGTGCCGTTCGTGGCAAATTTCTTCCAAAATAGCCGTATGAAATTTGTATCCGCTGTATTATACTGGAAATAGACTGCCCAGGAGGGAGACTCATGAAAAAGCTGAAAATTCGTCTTGCAAGGTATGAACATGCCGGGAAAAGTGGAGTTAAGCTGCCTCAAACGGAGAATTTCAGCATTGCCGGGCGGCAGGCCGTGATGGAATTCCACATCCGCCGGGAAGTACGGGAGGAACACGGGCTTGATGAGGCTCTTTTTTCCCTCCGGGGTAATGTGGTGCTGGCCGACATGAAGCAGGTGCGGGAGCTTACCGCCAAATTTAACGGCAAGCTTGCCGCTCAAGGGGCGCCCAAAGATACGTATATCAAGGCCGGGGATCTCTTTGCCATGGGGCTTATCGACGAGATTCTCCATTACATAATCGCCCTTTACCGTGAACAGGTGCAGCCCGATGCCTTTATGACGGCTCTGGAACGGCTTGAAGGGAAGCTGGGAGACCGGCGTACAGACGGCCTTTTGCGGATTTTTTCCCTGCAGTTTCCTCCCCAGGCGGTGTATGGGGAGAGAATCAGTATTGAAACGTACCTTTCCGGGCACGAGGGGAAAGAAAGCTGCAGGGCTCTTTCCCTGGAAGAGATCATGATGCTCAATCTGGCAAATCTGAATCCTGCCTTTAAGCCCTTCCTTTTCCTCTTTAATGATGAGGATCTGGCCGAAAAAACCATATACCCTGCGGCCATCGAGGAATTGAAAGCCCACTTCAGGGATCTGCCGTCCTTCGGCCCGAACGGTCTCAATCTTTGGGATCTTCTGCGCGCTCCCGCCCTGGCTTCTCCCGATTCCCTGGCAGGGCAGCTTGAGTATATGCGCAAGAGCTGGGGTCTGCTTCTCGGCAAGTTTATGGTACGGCTTCTCATGGGGCTGGATGTCATCAAAGAAGAAAGCAAGCCTTCGTTCTTTGGGCCGGGGCCCATGGAGGCTTACGATTATTCGGGTCTTGATGAGTATGAGCATTTCAGTCCCGATCAGGACTGGATGCCTCAGACGGTGCTTATGGCCAAGAGTACCCTGGTATGGCTGTTTCAGCTTTCCCAAAAGTACAAGCGGGAGATTACCCGGCTGGATCAGATACCCGATGAAGAACTGGATGAACTTTCGCGCCGGGGTTTTACGGGGCTTTGGCTTATCGGGCTCTGGGAGCGGAGCAATGCCAGCCGGACGATAAAGCAGTGGACGGGGAATCCCGAGGCGGCGGCCTCCGCATACAGTCTCTACGATTACGATATAGCGGACGAGCTGGGGGGCTGGGGCGCTTTGACAAACCTGCGGGAACGCTGTATCCGCAGGGGGATCCGGCTTGGTTCCGATATGGTGCCCAACCACACGGGAATAGACAGCCGCTGGGTCATTGAACACCCCGGTCGTTTTTTGCAGCTTCCCTATCCGCCTTTCCCAACCTATAATTACAACTGCGGGAATCTTTCCGGCAGGGATGATATTACCGTACAGATTGAAGAGCATTACTTTACCCGCAGCGATGCGGCGGTGGTATTCAAGCGTACCGATAACCGCACGGGAGAAGTGCGTTACATCTACCATGGCAACGACGGTACTTCCATGCCCTGGAACGATACCGCACAGATAGATTTTCTGAATCCGGAGGCCCGTGAAGCGGTGATTGCCACCATCGTGGGGGTCTGCAAGCAGTTCCCCATTGTGCGTTTTGATGCGGCCATGACTCTGGCAAAGCGGCATATTCAGAGGCTCTGGTATCCTGAACCAGGCCGGGGCGGTGATATTGCAAGCCGGGCGGAGCATGCCTTGACCAACGAGGAGTTTAACCGGCGGATTCCCAATGAGTTCTGGCGGGAAGTGGTTGATCGCTGTGCGGTGGAGGCGCCCAATACGCTGCTTCTCGCCGAAGCGTTTTGGATGATGGAGGGTTACTTTGTCCGCACCCTGGGCATGCACCGGGTGTATAATTCGGCCTTTATGAACATGCTCAAGACGGAAGAGAACGCCAAGTACCGGGCCACGATCAAGAATACCCTGGAATTTGATCCTGAAATTCTCAAGCGTTTTGTAAACTTTATGAACAATCCCGATGAGGACACCGCGGTAGCCCAGTTCGGCAAGGGGGACAAGTATCTGGGGATCTGTACCCTCCTTGTGACTATGCCGGGGCTGCCCATGTTCGGTCATGGCCAGATTGAAGGCTTTGAAGAGAAGTACGGCATGGAATACCGCCGTTCATACAGGGACGAGCAGTGCGATCAGTGGCTGGTGGAGCAGCATGAGCAGAAGATCTTCCCCTTGATGAAACGGCGGGCGCTTTTTTCCGGGAGTTCGGATTTCCGTATCTATGATCTTTACAGCGAAGGCGGTTCGGTGAACGAAAATGTCTTTGCCTACACCAACCGGCTCTGGGACGATAAGGCTCTGATCTTCTACAATAATTCTTTCTACGAGGCTTCAGGCTGGATCAGGCAGAGTTCCCCCGCCATTCCACAGGCCGGCGGTTCCGGCAGGCAGGATACCCTGAGCGAAGCCCTTTCGATACACAGCGAGGCCCGGTACTTTACCCTGTTCCGGGAACAGCGTTCCAATCTGTGGTATATCAGGAGCAGCAAGGATCTGAGTGAACGGGGGCTCTTTGTGTCCCTGAAAGGTTACGAGGCGCAGGTTTATCTTGACATTCATGATGTTGAAGATGACGCACGGGGCCGCTGGGCCCGGCTTAATAACGATCTTAAGGGGCGGGGCGTGCCGGATCTTGAAGCCGCCATGATGGATATTTATCTGGGTGAACTTTACTACCGTTTCGCAGAGATTCTGAAGCCTGAATTAATCGAATCCATTGCCGGTTTGAAAGGCGCCGATTCCGCACAGAAACATGCGGACGCGGAACGTGCAAGGCTTATCGAAGCCTTTAGGGAGCCTGTCCTGGCCTTTGTCAAAACAGCAAAATTCTATATTGCCGGCGCGGAGGGAAAGTATGAGCCCTGGAGTCCTGTTGACGACGAAGGGAAGCCTCTTGGGTATTCAGAAATTGACGACGGTGATATTGTTGAAATATTCGGAGAAACCCTAAGGCGTATTATGACTGTTCTGTCCGAAAGTTATTCTCCGGAATCCGTAATGGCCGTCATGGTGTACGGCGCGGTATCTTTGCTGCGGCCGCTTATCGGGAAAGGCGCACGGGGCAGGGATGCCGCGGCCCTGGCCTTTGGGCATTGGGGTTTTGCACGGAAACTGCGGGAAATTCTCCATGGCTCAGGATCAAGTGAAAGTGATGCCCGGAAGGCGGTAGACATTATGCAGGCGGTTCTGGCAAGAACGGCGCCGGATGATGCCGCGGCGTATAAGGGCCTTGAGAGTACCGTGGAGGCCGGGAATCTGGCTGCCGCAATCATTCTGGAAAACTACACTTCCGATGATTTCCGCCGTATTCTGGGGGTGAACCGTTTTGATGAGGTTACCTGGTTTAACAAGGAAGGCTTTGAAGAGGCCCTCTTTTTTGGCTCCCTCTTTTACAGCATTGAAACCGATGCGGCGGGCAGGGAGCTTGCCGGGAAGGTAGCTGCCGAATTCAGGAAGGCGGAGGAAGTGTCGGCTTACAGGCTTGACGGATTGATGGAGGCCCTGCAGGGTGGAAAGGTCAAGGCCGCGCCAAAGGACAAAAAAGGCGGGAAAAAGCCCGGAAAGAAGACGGGTGCATAAACATAGATGGTTTCAATTGCTTCGGGGCTTGTTTCCATTACGGACGCAGGTTTTTCTCTTTATGCCTGTGCCTTTAGCGCCATAGACAGCTATCTTGGCCGGGGAAGCCTGCCTTATGTTTTTCTGCAAACCGATGCAGGGGTAGCCGACCTTGTAAGGATCCTCGGCGATGCCTTCGATGACGCGGAAATCCGTTTCCCCGGCGTGAGTCTTGCCGATCTTGCGCTTGAGGCCCAGGGTCTTACCTGGTATTTCCGCTGTAACGACGGCGATAACGCAAAATTGGAACAGCCTCACCTGTATAGAAGTTTCAGACTGCTTTCGTTTTACCAGGATCTGCATACAGGCCATTTCCATGATCCTGAGGGGGTGTATCCTTTTCTCCTCAGCCTGAAAAAAGGGGAGTTTTCCGCGCAGGCGGATTGCGCCGGGGCCGTTCCGGGACCGGGAAGGTTCCGCCTTCTTATGGATGCGGCGCTGATCTGCGCCCGTTATAATGACCCTTACCGGCTTCCTGAAAAAATTTCCGGCGCGGAGACACTGCCGGGCTTAAAAACTGAATCGGAGATGAAACTAAGTTTCACGCGGATACTCTCTGAAGAACCCGAAGACCCTCTCCCTTCACTCGAAGAACAGCGGATACTTTTGACGGGATTACTGGTGTCTCCCCGGCCCGATCTGGGCTTTCAGCTTCTGAAGTCCTCCGGTTTCGCGGCGGAATTGTGGCCGGAGATTGCCGCCATGGACGATGTGGACCATTCCAAGGAGTTTCATCCCGAGGGGAATGTCTGGTCGCATACCATGGAAACCTTTCATCACCGGAAGCCGGTAAACGGAGGAGACTTCGATCTTCTCCTGAGTCTGGGACTGCTCTTTCACGACATTGGAAAGCCGCTTTCCCAATCGACCGGAAGGCGGCGTTTTTCCGGGCACGCGGAAATTGGGGAATGGGTCGCCCGGCGCTTCCTTGAAAGGCTGGAATTTGACAGGAGCCTTGTTAGCGGTGTGTGCTATCTTGTCGAAAACCACATGCTTCCCGCCGCCCTGCCCCGTCTGCCCCTCTTCCGTACCGGGGAGATAATTTCATCGCCTCTTTTCCCGGTTTTGATGGAACTGTACCGTTGCGACGAGTCTTCTTCGTTTAAGGGCCTTGATGCGTACTATGAAAGCAGTGCCGCATACCAATCGTATCTGAAAAACCGGCGGAATCCATATCGTTCTGCGGATGGAAAAAAACTAAACAGGTATACACTTTTATCCTGAATGAAAACACCTCTTATCGGGACACGGCAATTTTACCGGAATGTGCTGGGCATAGGTGTCCCAATAGCCCTGCAGACACTGCTGGCAAATTCTACCGGCATTGTCGATACGGTAATGATCGGTACCCAGGGGGAACTTGCGGTAGCGGCGGTGGGGATCTGCGCCCAGTTCGGGAATCTGATGTTTTCAGGCTACTTTGGTTTCTGTAACGGAGGAACCATTTTTATCGCCCAGTACTGGGGCGCAAAGGATGAAAAGGGAATCTGCCGCAGTTACGGCATCATGCTGAGCTGCATGATGGCGGTGAGTTTTGGTTTCGGCGCGCTGGCTGTCCTTGCGCCGGAATTTATTATGGGGATCTATACCGACAAGGAAAGCATCAGCAGCATTGGAGTTACATATCTGCGGATTATCGGTTTTAATTACCCCATTTCTGTTTTTGCCGTCGCAATAGGTTCTCTTCTGCGTTCCATAGAAAAGGTACGCATTCCGCTCCTTGCATCGACAGTATCAGTGTTTACCAATATTATTTTGAACTGGCTGCTGATTCTGGGAAATCTCGGGTTTCCGAAGCTGGGGGTGCCGGGCGCCGCCATTGCTTCTCTATGTTCCAACGTTGTTCATGTCATTGTGCTCTATGCATTCTGTATCTTTGACAGGGGAACCTTCATTCTGCGTATCCGGGATCAGTTCCGCTGGGGCGTATCTTTTATTCAGCATTTTTTTACCAAGAGTTTCTTTATTGTCTGCAACGAGATCTTCTTCGGAACAGGGCAGCTTATCCTTAATATAATCATCGGGAGGCAGGCGGAGGCGGGAATTGCGGCCATAGCGGTATTCCGCGTTCTGGAAAGTTTTATCTTTGTGTTTTTTATGGGTTTCGCCGGAGCCAGCGCAGTGATGGTTGGGGCCAAGGTGGGCGCCGGGAATCACCTTGACGCATACACGGAGGCAAAACAGTTTATTCTTGTGTGTCCCGCATTCACCCTTCTCGTGTGCCTTGTTCTGCTTCCCTTCCGGGAACAGGTGTTTAGCCTTTTCGGGCTCGGGGCCGAGGCTGTCTCTTATGCAAAGACGATGCTTCTTATATATACCCTTACCGGAACCCTGAGATCCTGCAACTTTATTACCAACAATGTTTTCCGTTCCGCAGGGGAGTCTGTATTCGGTACCGCCGTGGAACTTATGGCACTTTATTTTGTAACGATTCCCGCTACAGCCATTGCAGGAATGCTGCTGCATCTTCCCTTTCTGACCGTCTTTTTTATGATATTTGCCGATGAATTTGTGAGAATATATGTCATACAGCGTTATCTGTACTCCGGAAAATGGGTAAAGCCTGTTACCAGGGAGGGTCTTATGACCATTGACGGTTTCAGGAAACTGATGCAAAAAAGCGGTACGGGGGAGTAATATTACACAGCGCAGGGAAGATGCCCATACGATCCTCAAAACCTACTTCGGCTATGCCGGTTTCCGTCCGGGGCAGGAGGAGGTGATCGACGCCATCCTTGCCGGTAAGGATGTGCTTGCCGTGATGCCTACAGGGGCGGGAAAG